>JAYTSV010000059.1:0-31399 GCA_043745465.1 Fimbriiglobus sp. | reverse complement strand
TGGGAGCACTTGTGGTTCGTCCTTGCCGTTGTTCGGTGATACTCAATTCAACTTGGGCGTTGCTTTCGCAACCTTCAAGAAGCTTGGTGTCACCGATCTTCGGCGAGCACCTCACTCTTGGTAAGGCTCTTTCACTACCAATTTGTCAAAGAACAACTTGATCCGACTTGACCGATTTCTTGTCGTTCGCCGCGACTCACGTCCCGTCGAACCACTCGTCTTTCGTTCCCGTCGTCTCGGCTGCCAGTGCGTCGCACCAACACCCATATACTAACAGGCCGGCGGGACGTGTCAACGGCTCTGCCCGGCCGAATTGGGAAAAAGCGTCCCGCCCCCAGTTCGGCCCTCCGAGGCCGGGGAGAACGCCCGCAACGGCCACTTCTGCAACGCACCCGATTCCGCCCCGCCTACTTGGTCGCTTCCCCGCCGGCCCTTACACCTAGTCTTGTCCAGTTCGCGTCCGCCGGCGAACCATTCCCGTCCCCTTCTCAGGAACTTCGCATGGCCACCCCGAGCGTCCTTCTCCTGCGTGCCCCCGGCACCAATTGCGACGCCGAGGCCGCGTTCGCCTTCGAGAACGCCGGGGCCACCGTCCGCTCCGTCCACATCAACGAGCTACGCCAGCACCCGCAACTCCTCCGCCAACACGAAATCCTCCTCTTGCCCGGCGGTTTCTCCTACGGCGACGACGTGGCCGCGGGCAAAATCCTCGCCGCCCAGCTCTCCACTTTTCTGGCCGACGCCGTGCGAGAGTTCCGCTCCGCCGAGAAACTCGTCCTCGGCATCTGCAACGGCTTCCAGGTTCTCGTCAAAGCCGGCCTGCTCGTGCCGCCCGACGAAGACGGCCCGCTGGTCACCCTCGCCCACAACACCCACGGCCGCTTCGAGGACCGCTGGGTTCACCTCGCGATCACCCCGAACAAGTGTCCGTTTCTCAAGGGCCTCACGCGGATGTACGTGCCGGTCGCCCACGGCGAGGGCAACTTCGTGTGCCGCAAGGACTGGATTTTGGACGGTCTCGACCAGGCGGGTCAGGTCGTGTTGCGCTACACCGACCCGCACGGCCGGCCGGCCGGTTTCCCGCACAACCCGAACGGCTCGCAGGGCGACATTGCCGGCATTACGGACGCCACCGGCCGCGTGCTGGGCTTGATGCCGCACCCCGAGCGGCACGTCCTCGGTACGCAGCACCCCCGCTGGACCCGCGATGGCCTCAAGCCGGAGGGCGAGGGGATGGCGATCTTCCGCAACGCCGTCGAGTACTTCACCGGCTGACCCGTTGCCCGCCCCCGGAGTGGTGCGGTTAAGCGAGTGTCGGAGGCCCTGTCGGAGGAGATGGAATGGCGACGCCGGTCCGCGTGGGGGCGGTGAACTACCTGAACACCAAGCCGCTCATTGAGGGGCTGACGCGATTCGACCCGAGCATCGACCTGTCGCTCGACTGGCCGAGCCAACTGGCCGAGCAAATGGCGGCCGGCACGCTCGATGTCGGGCTGATCCCGGTGATCGAGTTCTTCCGCGCGGAGACGTACGACTTCCTCCCCGGCATCTCGATCGCGTCGCGCGGCCCGGTCCTGAGTGTGACGCTGTTCAGCCGGGTGCCGTGGGCCGAGATTCGCACGGTCGCCCTGGATGTCGGCTCGCGGACGAGTGCGGCGTTGACGCGGATCATCCTGGCCCACAAGTACGGCATCGAGCCGCAGATCGAGCCGCTGCCGATGGACGTGCCGGCCGACGACGTGACGACGGACGCCGTGCTACTCATTGGCGACCGCGCGATGCACGCTTGCCTGCCGGGGTTCCGCTACGCCTTCGACCTCGGCGAGGAGTGGACGACCTGGACGGGGCTGCCGATGGTCTTCGCCGTTTGGGCGGTGCGCGACGGGGTCGAACTGTCGCGGCGGACGGTCAACGCCTTCCACGCGGCCAAGGCGCACGGCCTGGCGACCGCCGGGGCGATTGCCGCCCGCGAATCGCCGAAGCTGAAACTCGACCCCGGCTACTGCAGGCGTTACTTAACGAACATCATCCACTACGACCTGGGGCCGCGGGAACTGGCGGGGCTGGCCCGCTATTATGAACTCGCCGTGCCGCTCGGTCTGGCCCCCGCAGGAGTCTCCCTTGAGCACCGACCGCCTCTTGTCGAAAGCCGTTGACGGCGAGCGCCTGACCTTCGCCGAGGGCGTCGAGTTGATGGCCAGCCGCGACCTGTTAAAGCTGGGCAAGGCCGCCCACGCGGTCACGATGCGGTTGCACCCGGAACCGTACCGCACCTACAACATCGACCGCAACATCAACTACACTAACGTTTGCGCCGCGGTCTGCGACTTCTGCGCCTTCTACCGCAAGTCCGGCGATGTCGATGCCTACGTCATGCCGCGCGAGGAGTTGTACGCCAAAATCGAGGAGACGATTGCCCTCGGCGGCGACCAGATTCTCCTCCAGGGCGGGATGCACCCGAGCCTGAAACTCGACTGGTACGAGTCGATGCTGTCCGACTTGAAGGCGCGGTTCCCGACGGTCAACCTGCACGCCTTTAGCCCGCCGGAGATCGCCCACTTTGCCCGCATCAACAAGCTGTCGCTGGTCGAGGTCTTGACGCGCTTGAAGGCCGCCGGCATGGGCAGCCTGCCCGGCGGCGGGGGGGAAATCCTCGTCGATCGCGTCCGCAAGCTGCTCACCAAAGGCAAGGCGCTCACCGACGACTGGCTCGACGCCTCGCGCGTCTGGCACCAACTCGGTGGCCGCTCAACCGCGACGATGATGTTCGGCCACATCGAGACCGAAGCCGAGCGCGTCGAGCACCTCGACCGACTACGTTCACTCCAGGACGAGACCGGCGGCTTCACGGCGTTCATTTGTTGGACGATGCAGCCGGGGCACAAGATGGCCGACGCCCCGGCGGCGGGGTCGTTCGAATACCTGCGGACGCAAGCCGTCGCCCGCTTGTACCTCGACAACGTCCCCAACATTCAGTCGTCGTGGGTGACCCAAGGGGCGAAGATCGGTCAAATTGCCCTGTTTTACGGGGCCAACGACATGGGCAGCCTCATGATCGAGGAGAACGTCGTCGCCAGCGCGGGGACCGTCCACCACCTGACGCTCGACCAGATTCGCGGGGCGATCCGCGAGGCCGGGTGGACGCCCCGGCAGCGGAACGTCTGGTATCAACTGGTTGACGAGAAGCCGACGAATGCCCCTGCTTCGCGGCCACTGCCGGTCCTAAACTGACGGCACGGGCCTGCAAAATGGCCCCTTCCGCACTGAGGGGCACGCCGTGCCGCGCGACACCGACGACGACTTCCTGGACGACGCACCCGCCCCGACGGGGGCCGAAACGCGGGCGATGCTCCGCAACGTCGGCGCGTACCGCACCGTCGTCGGCCACGTCCGCCGGTCGGCGTGGTACAGCTTCGCCTTCGGCGCGCTGTTCACGGGCCTGTGGTATTCCCTGCCCGCCAAAGAGCAGTTTTCCCCGTTCGGCCTGCTCTACCTCGGCCTGGTAGTGTTGGAGTTCACTGTCGGGCTGTTCAACCTCGTCAAGCCGTCGCTCGAAGGCATCCTCTTCGACGGGATCGTGCTCATCGTCTTCGGTATCCAGTCGGCCGCGCGTCACCTCCTCATCGGCGGCGGGTTTTCGCCGTGGTTGTTACTGTCGGGCTACTGGGTGTTCTCGGGTTTCCAGCGGAGCCGCAACTACTTCCAGATCCGCCGGGCGTTCCCGGTCCGGCCGACTTCGGCGAACTTGAAGTGGTTCGACGACCTGATCCGCGACGTGCGGAAGGCCGACCCGGCCAACGACCCGACGGCCCTCGACCTGGCGACCACCCCGCCCCTGCGGGCCAAACTCATCGGCGACAGTGCCTTTCTCATCGCCTCAGGGGGCAACGACCTGATCATCCTCGCGGCCGACGAGTTCGACCTCGACGAAGTTCGAGCCGGCGACGGCCCGACGCGGGCGACCCTCCGCCTCGAAGGCGTATCGGGCAAGCCGTTCCCGCTCGACGCGGACAACTGGCGGAACTACTACGAGTGGAAGCGGGCCAACGGCCAGTAACGACCGACCCGGCGGGAATTCCGTTCACTATCGTGGCCACCGTTTGCCGATATCTCTGAGGTGCCGAACTCCACTCCCGCGGGGCCGACTATGCGCATCCTCGGCCTCGACCCCGCCCTGCAAACTACCGGCTACGGCGTCCTCGAAGTCACGCCCGACGGCCCGCGCGTCGTCGAAGCGGGGGTCATCCGCTCCGCCAAGGGGCGCGAGACTCCCGAGATGGCACCGCGACTCGTCGCCCTTTACGATGGCCTGGTGGAAGTGTTGGACCAGTGCAAGCCGGACCTCGTGGTCGTCGAGACGCTTTACGCCCACTACGACCACCCGCGGACCGCTATCCTGATGGGCCACGCCCGCGGGTGTTACCTGTTGGCGGCCGCCAAAGCGGGCGCGGAGGTGATCGAGTACGCGGCGACGCACGTCAAGAAGACGGTCACCGGGCACGGCCGGGCGGGCAAGGAGCAGATGCAGCACGCCATCATGCGCGAGCTGAACCTGGCCAAGCTCCCCGAGCCGCACGACGTGAGCGACGCCCTCGGCCTCGCCCTGTGCCACTACTACCACCTGGGTTCGGGCGTCCTGGGCGGCCTCATCGCCGGCTCGCGCAGCGTCCGCTTCCAGGGCGTCAACCTGGCCATGCTCCGCGGCGACAACGGTGGCGAATGATCACGAAGATGACCGGCACGTTGACCCGCGTTCTGGACGACGAGGCCCGCGTCGAAGTCGGCCCGTTCGAGTACCAGGTTCTCATCAGCGAGGCCAACCGCCGGTCGCTGCAACTCCGCCTGGGCCAGGACGTGACCTTCCACGTCTCGGAATACTACGAGGGCAACCAGTCCGGCACGCGGCTCGTGCCCCGCAAGATCGGCTTTCTCAGCGAGCACGAACTCGACTTCTTCGACCTCTTCTGCACGGTCGATAAGATCGGCGCGAAGAAGGCCCTCAAAGCAATGGCCCGCGGCGTCCGGGAGATTGCCGACGCCGTCAACCGCGGCGACACCAAGTGGCTGACCACCTTGCCCGGCATCGGCGCGGCCACCGCCGAGCAGATGGTCGCCACGCTCAAGCGGAAGATCACGCCGTTCCTGGTGCAGCGCTCGACCGAAGTCGAGGTGCCGCCGGCCGACGCGGTGGCGGCCGCCGAGAAGAAGCCGCGCGGGAAGGGCAAGCCGGTCGCGCCGCCGGAACTCCCGTTGGCGACCGGCCCGAGCGAGCAACTCGTCGAAGACGTATACGCGGCGTTGATCGGTCTGGGGCTGGGGCCGCAGGAAGCCCGCGACCGCGTCGATGTGTTGTTGCGCAGCGGCAAGCCGTTCGGCACCCACTCCGAAGCCATCGCCATGATCTTCGGAACGCGAAGCTAAACCGGGGAACGAAACCGCCGGGGTTTCCCCCGGCGGTTCGGCGTTACTTCTTGTCGATCTTCGGGATGTCGGCGAGTTCCACCGGCACCGGGGCGTAGTGGCTGAAGTCCATGCTGAAACTCGCCTGGCCCTTCGTCGCCGAGCGCAGGTCGCTCGTGTAGCCGAAGAGGTTGGCCAGCGGCATCTTGGCCATGACTTGCGCCACGCCGCGGTCCTCGCTGGTCTCCTCGATCACACCGCGCTTACTGGACACGTTCCCGGTCACCTGGCCCTGGTACTCCTTCGGGCAGACGACGACGACCTTCATGATCGGTTCGAGAAGCGTAATCCCGGCCTTCTGCTCGGCCTCGCGGAAGGCTTCCAGGGCGCACAAGTAGAAGGCATCCTGCGACGAGTCCACGTCGTGGAACTTGCCGTAGTACAACTCGAAGTCGATATCGACGAAGGTGAACGGGTACTTGTACCCCTTCTTCGCCGCGGCCCGCAGGCCTTCCTCCACGCTCGGGATGAACTCCTTGGGAATCGACCCCTGGGTCACCGAGTTGGTGAAGTAGATGTTGTTGATGTCCGGCTTGATCTTGGGGTCGTTCAGGGCTTCGATCTCCTTGACCTTCTCCTCGATCTGCTCCGGGTTCAGCGGCTTGTACCGCACGCTGATGACGGCGAACTTGCCGCGGCCGCCGGTCTGCTTCTGGAACTTGTACTCGAAGTCCACCATGCGGGTGAACGACTGCCGGTAGGCGACCCGCGGCTTGCCGAGTTGCACGAGTTCGGTGTTGTCCTGGGACACGCCGATGGCCCGCTTGAGCTTCTCGATCGAAATCTCGAGGTGCAACTCGCCCATGCCCGAGATGATCGTGTCCTTGGTCTCGTCGTCCGTGTGGGACTTCAAGGTGGGGTCGTCCCGGATCAGGCGGTTGAGCGCCTCGCCGACCTTGCCGGCGTCGAGCGTCTTCGAGAAGGTCAGTGCCTGCGAGATCACCGGCTTCGGGAAGTTGATCGACTCGAGCGCGACCGGGTGGGCGGAGTCCGACAGGGTGTTGCCCGTGAAGGTGTCCTTCAACCCGATGCCGGCGACGATGTCCCCCGGCCCGGCCTTCTCGAGTTCGACCCGCTTGTTCCCCATCATGCGGTAGAAGCGGGCGACCCGCTCGCGCTTGCCGTTGGTCGTGTTCGTGTAGTTCTCGCCGGGCAGCAGTTCGCCCGAGTAAACGCGGATGTACACGAGGTCGCCGTCCGGGTTGGCAACGGTCTTGAACGCCAGCGCGGACATCGGCTCGGTCGGGTCCGGCTTCCGCATCGAGATTTCTTTGGTCTTGGGGTGCTTCCCCTCGACCGGCGGGCGGTCCAGCGGACTCGGCAGGCAATCGACGACGAGGTCGAGCAACTGCTGCACGCCGTGGAACATCTTCGAGCTGCCGCAGTGGACCGGCGTGAAGGTGTTGTCCAGCGTCCCCTTGCGGAGCGCGGCCAGGATTTGCGCGACGGTCACTTCCTTCTCTTCGAGGACCGCCTCCATGATCTCGTCCGACGCGACCGACGCCGTGTCGAGCATCTCGGCGCGGCGTTTTTTCGCTTCCGCGAGGTACTTCTCGGGGATGTCGGTCGAGTAGAACTCGCGGTGCGTCCGGTCGTCAGTGTTCCGCGTGACCAGCTTCATGCGGATCAGGTCGATGATGCCTTCGAGTTCGGAGTCCTGGCCGGCCGGGATGGTGACGACGCACGGGTTGGCCAGCAGCTTGCGCTTCATCTGCTCGACGGTGCCCCAGAAGTCCGCGCCCATGCGGTCCAGCTTGTTGACGTAGGCCAGCCGGGGAATCTTGTACTTGGTCGCCTGCCGCCAGACGGTCTCGCTTTGCACCTCGACGCCGCCCTTGGCGCAGAACACGCCGACCGCGCCGTCGAGGACGCGCAACGACCGCTCGACCTCGGCCGTGAAGTCCACGTGCCCGGGGGTGTCGATGATGTTGATGGCGATGTCGTTGCCGTCGTGATCTTTCCAGTCGATCGACACGGCCGCCGAGTTGATCGTGATGCCCTTTTGCATCTCGAGCGGGTCGAAGTCCGTGGTCGTGTCGCCGTCATCGACGTCGCCGACCTTGTGCTTGGTGCCGCTGTAGTACAGGATGCGCTCGGTGGTGGTCGTCTTGCCGGCGTCCACGTGAGCCATAATCCCGATGTTGCGGATTTTATCGAGCATCGCCTTCGCCGACCGCCAACGGGTCGGCTCCTTCACAGAAAAGAGGGTCGCAAAACCGCCGGGGCCGCACGGCCTCGGCACACGTCGGGCGACGATGCCCGAACGTCTATTCTAGACACGCCTGTCCACCCCGCGGTTCGGATTTTTTGCGCACCTGGTCGCGGGGGGAGTTAAAACTACGGCAGGCCGGCCGAACGTCCAGCCCGGCCGCCGCGCTTCGGCGTGAAGGTTCGGCAAAGGCGGTCGGGCGAATCCACGATTGTTGGTGGACAACCGCCCGCCGGCGCGTCACACTATCCCCACATTGTTTTACGGGGTGCGTGGCATGGAGATCGCGGCGACGTTCGACGAACCGACTCCCATTCCCCTCCTGGAAGAATTAGCTATCGCCGGGTCCGAAGCCGGCTGGGAACGGTTCGTCTACCTGTACGAGCCGTTCTTGCTCGCCCGGCTGCGGCGGTACGGACTCCAACACAGCGACGAACTGGACCTCGTCCAGGAAGTGTTCGCCGTCGTGCTGCGGCGGCTGGGCGAATTCCGCCACAACGGCAAGACCGGGGCCTTTCGCGCCTGGCTGAGGGCAATCGTCGCCCTGACCATGCAACACTACTTCGGACAGCAAAAACGGCGGCCGACCATCGACCTCGGCCAGTGGGCGGCGCAACTCGCCGACGACCACTCGGCGGTCACGGCGGAGTGGGACCGCGAGCACGACCGCCACGTCACGGAGCGGTTGCTCGAACTCGTCCGCGCGGAGTTCGACGAGGTCGATTACCAGGCCTTCCGGCGCACGACGCTCGACCAGCAGCCCGCCGGCGAAGTGGCTGCCGCACTCGGGGTGACCCGAAATGTCGTGTACATCGCACGGTCGCGGGTTATGGCCCGGTTGCGGGCGATCGGCCGCGGGCTGATGCCGGACGAGTAACCGGCGGGAACCCCCGAAGTCGGGCGATTATTCTGGAATTCTGAAAGACGTGGTCGTTTCCCGTCATTTATTCTCGTGCTTCTCCCTCGCCGATTGGGCCGGTCCCATGCCTGCGGACGCAACGCGACACCCGAACGACGCGGACCTGCTCGCCTACGCGGCCGGGCGGTTGCGTGCCCGCAACCGCGCCCCCATCGAGGCGCACCTGACCGAGTGCGACCGGTGCGTCGGCTGCCTCGACGTTCTCCTCGCCCGCGACAATCCGGACCCGTTACTCAAGCGGATTCGCGCGGTCGGCGGGCCGAAAACCGTCTCCGACCCGACGCCGTTCGCGGGTCGGCCGCAGGCCGCGCTCGTGCTGGGCTTGAGTGGCGTGCACCGGGTCGCGCCGCCGGAGTTCACCTACGCGTTAATCCCCGGCCGGCGGCACGTCCTCGCGGGAGTCGTCCAGCAGGCCCGCGAGCAGCCCGGCGGCAAACTCGTCACCGTCACCTTTCATTCCCCCGACCCGACGCGGACCACCTCCGGCCGCGAGCGAATCGTCGAACTCGTGCGGCAATTGTACGCCGTCGATCACCCGAACCTACTCATGCCCCGCTCGATCCGGCTCGTCGGCGAGGCCTGGGGAATCGTTTCGGACGACGCCGACGGCATCGACTTTCACGCCCTCGCGTGCGCGGTAAATCGCCCCGGCGTGGACCGGGTGTGCGACTACATCCACCAGGCCGCGGCAGGCCTGGCCGCGGCGCACGCCCGCGGCGTCGTCCACGGCGACCTCAAACTCTCCGACCTCAAGCTCTTCGACCAGGCCACCGTCCGGGTCATGGGGTTCCTGACCGCGCGACTCCGATCGGGGCCGCCGCCGTCCGACCCCGCCCAGGACGTCCTCGCCCTCGGTCGCTGCTTCGCGGCGATGCTCTCGGGCCGGACCTGCAGAAAGTGCCAGTCCGCACCCCTCTCACCCACGCGGGATTTGGAAAAGTCACTGCCGCCGGCCGTCTACCAGGTACTGATACGGCTGACGGCTGACGACCCCGTCCACCGCTACTCGACGATGGCCGAAGCCGCCGAAGCCCTGGCGAAGCTCGCCTCCGGGGGCCGGCGGACGTGGTGGCGATGCCTGTTCGCCTTCGGCAGTTGACGCCGCGTTACGACCGGCGGCCGGCGAGGACCCGTTCGACGATTTCAAAAAACGCCTCGACCGCCAGGGCCAGGAGCGCGGCAGGAATGGCCCCTTCGAGCATGAGCGGGATGTCGAGTTTGTCGATGCCGCGCAGGATCGGCCGTCCGTAGCCCCCCGCGCCGATGAAGCCGCCCAGCGTCGCCGTACCGACGTTGATGACCGCCGCCGTTTTGATGCCCGCGATGATCGTCGGCAACGCCAGCGGCAACTCGACCCGCGTCAGGATCGCCCACGGCGACAGACCCAGGGCGTCGGCCGACTCGCGCAGGGACTCGGGGATCGACTGCAACCCGGTCACCGTGTTCCGCACGATCGGCAACAGGCTGTAGAGGAACAGTGCGGCAATCGCCGGCGGTGCCCCGGTGCCACTGCCGAGCAGAAACTTCATCACCGGGATCATGAACAACAACAAGGCCAGCGACGGCACGGTTTGCAGCACCCCCGTGGCGAGCAGCACGACCCGCCCCAACCCCGGCCGCCGGGCCGCGAACACGCCCAGCGGCACGCTCACCAGCACCGCCACCAGCAGCGACGGGACGACGAGTTGCAAGTGTTCCAGGGTCGAACGGCCGACGCGGGCGAGTAGGCTCGGTTCGGCGCTCGTGCCGTCGAGTTGGAGCCGCTCCTGCAGGAACTCTTGCGCGACGGCGAGTTCGTTGGCTTTATCGACCTGGACGCGGTTGTTGAGCCGCTGCATGTCGGCCTCGGTGATCCGGCCTTCGAGCCGCTTCAACTCGCGGACCGCTTTGGGGTGACGCTCTTCGAGATCGGTGCGGTACAGCCACACGGCTTCGTAACTGGGAAAGAACTTGGCGTCGTCGGCCAGGACGAGGAGGTCGTACTGCGCGATCTCGCCGTCGGTCGTGTAGACCTCGGTGAGGTCGAGGGCCTTCTCGACGACGGCCCGGTACGCCAGCGAATGGTTCATCCCCTGGACGTTGGTTTGCGGCAAGCCGTAGTGCGCCTTCAGGCCGGGCCAGCCGTCGGGCCGGTCGAGGAATTCGTGGATGAACCCGCACCGTAAATCGGGGTGCCGCTTCAAGTCGCTCACCGCCGCGATGCCCCGCGCCGCGGCCACGTCCTTGCGCATCCCGAGCGCGTAGTTGTTGCGGAAGCCGAGCGACTTGCTCACCTTGACGCCGTGGACGGCCAGGGCCGCGGCGAGGTCGGGCGGGTCGGTCTTCAAGATTTGCCGCGTGATGGTGCCGGTGTACTCGGGGTAAACGTCGATGTCGCCCTGCGTGAGGGCGACCCAGCAGACCGGCGTGCCGCCGAGGTCGTCGCGCCGGACGTTGCCGACGGCCGGGCGGAGCAACCCCGCGGCGAGTTCCCCGAGCACGACCGACTCGGTGAACTTCTTCGACCCGACGACGACCGGCTTCACCGTCGAACCGCGGTCGCACCCGGCGAGGCTGAGGGCAGCGAGAACGAGGAGGAGGCGGGTCATACCGGCACCGCGTCGGGGATTTGAGGGCCGCGCTGGGCTTGCACGAAGCGGGTGACGAACTCGTCGGCCGGGCGGTGCCACAGATCGGCCGGCGGACCGTCCTGGGCGATCAGGCCGTCTTTGAGCAGGACGATGCGGTCGGCGAAGTAGACCGCTTCGGCGAGGTCGTGGGTGACGATCACGACCGTCTTTTCGAGCCGCCGGGCGATGTCCCGCAGGTCGCGCTGCAACTCGACCCGGACGAGCGGGTCGAGCGCCCCGAGGGGTTCGTCGAGCAGGAGTGCGGCGGGGTCGAGCATCAGCGCCCGCATCAGGCTGACCCGCTGCCGCTGGCCGCCGGAAAGTTCCTGCGACCGGCGGTCGAGCAGTTCGCGCGGCAAGCGCACCAACTCCGTCAACTCGTCGATGCGGGCGTCGATCCGTGCGGCCGGCCAGCCGAGGTACTTCGCCATCAGGCCGACGTTGCCGCGACCGGTGAGGTGCGGGAACAGGCCGCCGTCTTGCAGGGCGAAGCCGATGCGCTGCCGCATGGCGCGGGCGGTCGCCCGGGTGACCGGCTGGCCGTCGAACGCGACCGTGCCGGCGTCCGGGGCGATCAGGCCCATCAGCAGCCGCAGGAGCGTGCTTTTCCCGCACCCCGAGGGGCCGATCAGGGCGGTCGTTCGGCGGGCGGGAATGGCCAACGTGAGCGGGCCGAGCGCGGCCTTGCCGGCGTAGCGTTTGACCGCGCCGTCCAGGCGGAACATCAGCTCACCGTCACGCCTTTCCAGAAGGCGACGTGCCCGGCGATCTCTTTGGCCGCGTCCTTCGGGGTGGGGTAGTACCACGCCGCGTCGGCGTTTTCCTTGCCGTCTACGCTGACCGTGTAGTAGCTCGCGGTCCCCTTCCAGCCGCACACCGTCATCTTGGCACTCGGCTTGAAGTGCTCCATTTTCAAGGCCGCCGCGGGGAAGTAGTGGTTCCCCTCGACGACGACGGTCACGTCCGATTCGGCCAACACGGTTCCGTTCCAGGTCGCTTTGTGCATCGGTGAACCTCCAGGTCAGAAAATTCCGGCGAGCGCCGGGAGTGTTACCGCGGCTCCGCGACCAGCGACAACACGGCGAAGTAGTCGCGCGGGTCGGTCCAGACGGCTTCGACGCGGAGGCCGCAGGCCAGGGCGCGGGCGGTCAGTTCGCGCACGTCGTACTTGTGCGAGTTTTCGGTGTGGATCGTCTCGCCGGCGCGGAAGTCGAACGCCGCCCCGCCGACGCGGACCCGTTGCGCGACCCGGCTCCGCAAGTGCATTTCGACGCGCGACCGGGCCGGGTTGTAAAAGGCACGGTGCTCGAACTCGTCGAGGTCGAAGTCGGCGTCGAGTTCGCGGTTCATGCGGGCGAGCAGGTTCAAGTTGAACGCCGCGGTGACGCCGGCGCGGTCGTCGTAGGCGCGCTCCAGGACCGCAACGTCCTTGCGCAAATCGACGCCGAGAAGCATCCCACCACCGGGGCCGACCAGCGCCGCGGTCCGCCGCAAGAGCGCGTCGGCTTCGGCCGGCTCGAAGTTCCCGAGCGTACTCCCGGGGAAGTAGACGACCCGCCGCGCGGCCGGTATCGGCGGCAGGGGGAAGTCGGCCGTAAAGTCGGCCGTGACGGGAGCGATCGGTAAGTTCGGGTAGTCCAGGGCGAGTTGCCGAGCCGCCCCGTCGAGGTGGTCGCCGGACACGTCCACGGGCACGAACCCGGCCGGCCGGTCGAGCTTGTCGAGCAGCAGTCGGGCCTTCACCAGACTGCCGGCCCCCAGCTCGACGAGCAGGCAGCGCGGCCCGCAGCACCCGGCCATCGCCCCGGCGTGCTTGCGCATGATGCCGAGTTCGGTGCGGGTCGGGTAGTACTCGTCCAACTCGGTGATGCGGTCGAACAGTTGCGACCCGGCGGCGTCGTAAAAGTACTTCGCCGCCAGTCGCTTTTGCGGCCGGGACAGGCCGGCCACCGCGTCGGCGCGGAACGGGTCGGCGGGGGTTGACGGGGCGTGGCGGAGGGTCGCGGCGTACCGCGGGAGGGTGTGGCTCATGAGGGGCGGTCCTCCGCAAGTCGGATGCCGGTGAACTGCCAGCGGGCGTCCGGCGGGAAGAAGTTGCGGTACGTCGGCCGCACGTGGCCGGCCGGGGTGACGCACGACCCGCCCCGCAGGATCATCTGGTTGCACATGAACTTGCCGTTGTACTCGCCGACCGGTCCGGGCGCGGCGCGGTACCCGGGGTACGGCGTGTACGGGCTGGCCGTCCACTGCCAAACGTCGCCCAGGCAAGACGTTCCGCCGACGGGGTGCAGTGCCCCGGAGTCGAGGAAGTTGCCGCCGCGGGCCGGCGAATCGACGGCGAACGCCTCCCACTCGGCTTCCGTCGGCAGGCGGCGACCGGCCCACCGGGCGAAGGCATCGGCCTCGTAAAAACTGACGTGGCAGACCGGTTCGTCGGGGTCGAGCGGCCGCAGGCCGTGCAGGGTAAAAATTTCAAACCCGTCGCCGGCCGGGTGCCAGTAGAGCGGAGCGGTCCAGCCCTGCTTCTTGCGGGCCGCCAGGCCGTCGGACAGCCAAAACTCGGCCCGGTCGTACCCGCCGGCGTGCAAAAACTCCAGGTACTCGCGGTTGGTCGTCAGCCGGGTGGCCACGGCGTGCGATTCCAGGAAGACGCGGTGCCGGGGGGATTCGTTGTCGAAGGCGAAGCCGTCGCCGGCGTGGCCGACCATGCGCACCCCGGCCCCGGCTTCCCGCCAGCCCAGCGGCGTCGGCGGGGCGACGGCGGCCGGGCGCGTCGTGGCGTAAGCGGGGGCCAACGGGTTCAGGCCGAAGGCGTGCTTCAAGTCGGTCAGCAGCAGTTCTTGGTGTTGTTGTTCGTGGTGCAGGCCGAGTTCCAGGAGCGGGGCGATTTCGTCCAGGGTCGCCGGGTCGAGGGTCGCCACGAGGTCCGCCATGCGGTCGTCGATGGCCCGGCGGTAGGCGAGCACGTCCCCGCACGTCGGCCGAGACAATAGCCCGCGGGACGGTCGCGGCCAGCGGGCACCGACCGACTCGTAGTACGAGTTGAACAGGTACGAGAACTGCGGGTTGTGCGGCTTGAAGTCCCGCTCGTGCGGGGCGAGCAAAAAGGTCTCGTAGAACCACGTCGTGTGGGCGATGTGCCATTTGGGCGGCGACGCGTCCGGCATCGACTGAAGCGTGTAGTCCTCGGGCAGCAGCGGCTCGCACAGGCGGGCCGTCGTCCCGCGCACGGCCTGATACCGGTCGAGCCAGTCCGTCGCGGGTATTACCAGGCCGTCGAGCATCGCGTCTCACTGCCAAGGGTCGCCGTCCGCCCGGTCACCCGCCGGACTGTTGAGACGAATCATAGGCGCGGCCCCGCCGACGGCGTCCATCCGGGCGGAAAAAGGGGCGAAGATTCATGTCAAAGTTTGAGGAACCAACGGCGGCGGTACATGCCCCACAAGATGACCCAGAAGACGAGTAAGATCGCGCCGCCTTGCAGGAGCGGGGCGGACTCCACGCCGAAGACCCGGAACGGGGCGTACCCGAGGTGTCGCTGCAGGGCATCGCGGACGAGGCCGGCGAACAGCCACTCCATCAGGTACGCCGCGATCGAGTTGGCCCCGACGACGACGAGCGGATAAGCGACACGGCGGACCCCGACGGCGTCGGTGGCGGCGTAGAAAGCCGCCAGGATGAGGAAGGACCAGCCGCCGCTGAACAGCACCCACGACGGCGTCCAGATGCGCTTGACGACCGGGCAGACGCCGGCCGCGCCGAGGCCCCAGCCGGCGGCCAGAATCGCAACGCCGATGGCGGCGAGCAGGCCGAGTTTCTGGACGGCCGGGCGGGTGGCCGTCAAGATCGTGCCGGCGAACAAGCCGAGGATCATCGTGCCGAGCGTCGGTACGAAACTCAGCGTCGAGTACCCGCCGCCGTTGAACCGGAACGGCGTTTCCCGCGGGAACAGGTTGAGGAACCAGGCGTCGAACGCCCAGGCCGCGTTGCCGTTCTTGGTCCAGTGGGATTCCCAGCCGGTCACCAGGTGCGGCCAGTCCGCCGGCACGCCGTGGACGGCCGGGTCGGGGTAATTGGCCGGCACGGGGTAGGCCGCGAATAGCGCGAAGTACCACCCCAGGATCAGCACGAGGGCGAACACTTGCCAGCGGAGGGCCGTTTGCGCGATGAGGTACAGGAAGCCGTACCCGAGGCCGATCTGCGTCAGCGTGTCCTCGAACGTGTAGTTCGTCTGCGGCTTGCCGAGCGACCGGAGGAAGATACCGAGCAAGACCAGGGCGGCGACCCGGGCGAACACGTGGGCCGCCGTCCACCCAACCGACTGGCCGAACTTCGCCCGCGCGGCCAGCGAGAACGGCAGGGCGACCCCGACGAGGAACGTGAACGACGGCTGGATCAGGTCGTGCAGCGTACACCCGACCCACTCGGCGTGCGACTGCTGGCGGCCGAGGAATTGCCACGCGGCGCTGTCGGGCAAGGCTCTGGCGACGGCGGATACCCTCATCACTTCGGCGAGCATGAGCAGCATGACGACGCCACGATAGGCGTCGATCGAAGTCAGCCGCGGCGCGTTCTCCCGGGCGGCCTGGGATTTGTGGCTCGAATCGGCCATCGGGAAAGTCTCCTGCGCGGCGCGTGAGGGTGCAAGAGTTCACCCAGGGGCACGCACCAGTGCCGACTAACTTACGTCGTGCGGCCGCAAATCGGGAGACGTGGTGTGTGGCGAGTGCGCGTCGAATGGCGATTGTCGGGGGTCGGATTAGCGAGCGGAGACGTGCGGAAGGCAGAAGTGTCGGGCGTGTCGGCGGGGTGTTCGACCAAAAAACTCGGGCCGGAACGACCGCCCCCTGGGCGGGGGACGGTCGTTCCGGCCCGTCAGACTCAGCTACCGAGGGCGGAGCCGACGCGGCTGAACTGGGCGTTGGCCGTCGAGCCGATCGTGGTCACGGCGGCGATGCACACGACGATGATCAGGGCGAGCATCACGGCGTACTCGACCGCGGTCGGGCCGTCTTCCTTCTTGACGAACGCAACGACCGACTTAATGAGCTTGTTCATCGGGAACTCCTAGATTGTCAGGTGCCTGACTACCGCGAGGACCGCCCCACTTTGGTTTGGTTCCGCTCGCGTCGCCGGTTGCACCCGCGACAGGATTCATGTAGATCACTCCGTGGGACCGTGCAAACGGAACAGCCGGAATTCCAGGATTTCCCGGATTCTCGGCCGGACCGCTCCGCCCACAACTCGACTTTCGCTCAGGACAGGACTCCCCATGCCCGAAACCCCTCCCCGCAAAAGCCTCACCACCACCGGTGGCCCCGGCCGCGCCCCCAACCGGGCGATGCTCCGCGGCGTCGGCTTCCAGGACGACGACTTCGACCGGCCGATCGTCGGCATCGCGTCCCTGCACAGCGACATCACGCCGTGCAACTCGCACCTCGACCGGCTCGTCCGCAAGGGCGTCGAAGGCGTCCGCGCCGCCGGCGGGGTGCCGCAAGTCTTCGGCGCGCCGACCGTGTCCGACGGCATCAGCATGGGCCACATGGGCATGCGGTACTCACTGGTCAGCCGCGAAGTCATCGCCGACTGCCTCGAAACCGTCGCCGGGGCGATGAACCACGACGGCCTGCTCGCCTTCGGCGGGTGCGACAAGAACATGCCCGGCTGCGTCATGGCGATGGCCCGGCTCAACGTGCCCAGCGTGTTCGTCTACGGCGGCAGCATCATGCCCGGCATCGGCCCGGACGGCGAGGACGTCGATATCGTGTCGATCTTCGAGGCGGTCGGGAAGTTCCAGGCCGGCACCATCGACGAGAAGAAGCTGCACAAGATCGAGTGCGCCAGTTGCCCCGGTTCCGGGTCGTGCGGCGGCATGTACACGGCCAACACGATGGCGAGTGCCATCGAGGCAATGGGCCTAAGCCTGCCCTACGGCGCGAGCAACCCGGCCGTGACGGCGGCCAAGGACCGCGAGGCGTTCCAGGCCGGCCGGGCGCTGATGCACTGCGTCGCCGAGAACATCCGGCCGCGCGACATCATCACCCGCAAGTCCCTCGAAAACGCCTACACCTTCGTGCTGGCGCTGGGCGGCTCGACCAACGCCGTGCTACACCTGATGGCGATCGCCCGCGAGGCCGAGGTGACCTGGACCCTCGACGACTTCGACCGCTTGGGCGCGAAGGTGCCGCACCTGGCGGACTTGAAGCCGGGCGGCAAGTACGTGATGTTCGACCTGTACCGCGCCGGCGGCACCCCCGCCGTGTTGCGGGCGCTCCTCGACGCCGGGATGCTGCACGGCGACTGCCCGACGGTCACCGGCCGGACGCTGGCCGAGAACCTCGACGGGGTGCCGAGCGTCTACGCCAAGCCGCAAAAAGTCGTCCGCCCGCTGGCCGAGCCGATGTACGACCGCGGCCACATCGTAATTTTGAAGGGCAACCTGGCCCCGGACGGCGCGGTCGCCAAAATCGCCGGCTTGAAGCAGCGCAAGATCACGGGCCCCGCCAAGGTCTTCGACGGCGAAGAAGCCTGTGCGGTCGCCATCGAACAGCGGCGAATCGTCGCCGGCGACGTGGTCGTGATCCGCGGCGAAGGCCCGGTCGGCGGCCCCGGCATGCGGGAAATGCTGTCGATCACCGGGGCGCTCACCGGGCAAGGGTTGGGCGAGAGTGTCGGCCTGATTACCGACGGCCGGTTCAGCGGCGGCACGCACGGCCTCGTCGTCGGCCACGTCGCCCCGGAAGCCTGGGTCGGCGGCCCGATCGCGTTGATTCACGACGGCGACAGCGTCACCATCGACGCCGAGGCGAAGACGATGACCCTGCACGTGACCGACGACGAGTTGGCGAAGCGCCGCGCGACGTGGGTGAAACCGCCCCTGCGGGTGACCCGCGGGGTGTTGGCGAAGTACGCCAAGTTGGCCCGCAGCGCGAGCGAAGGCGCGACGACGGGCTGACGGTGAGACAATTGACTTGCCCGCGGAACGACGTGACGAAGCGGATGACGATAAGCGGCTCGGACTCGTGGACGCCGTACACGATGTACAGCGTGGCATGAGTCAAGCCACGGACTTCAAGCTTCGCAGCCCGCAGATGATACATGGGTCGCCCACGCTCCGAGGAGTGTGGGCAAGGCGTTGGCTAACCTAGCGCATGGCCCGACTCACTTCGTCCCGCCGCCCGGTGTAAACGGACGACCTCCCCAGCGCGCGAAACTGTTCGCGCGCGAGTTGCGTCACAATCAATCGATACGGGGAGGCCATTAGTGCTCCCCACCAAGACCCTGCATGCCGACGGCTTCGATCGCTTCAACCTCGGCGAGCACCTGTTCAAAGGGGAATTTCTCGACATCGTCCTCAATGTACTCGATCAGCATTTCGACCGTAAACTGCTTGCGAAAGTGGGCCATAATCCTGGCCTTGTACTCCGGGGTCAGCTCCGGGAATTCGTCAGGGGTGTCGGGCGTCATGGGCCGGTCTCCTCAGGGAGGTGTGCGAATTATACCCCCGCTACTTCTTGCCCGCAATCGCCTTTTGATATTAGGCGTCATTTCTCGTCGGCAGCGATGTCGAGCGATTTGGGCACGGGCAACGATCCCACACCGCCTACAGTCAGCAATGTGCTTTTGGACAACTTACTCTCGATTTGCCTAAATATTGTCGTGAGCTCAACCTTGGCATCGACTTGCAAGCCCAAGCAAGCGGCTACTCCAGCTGAATCAGTACTCAGCCTCTCTTTCAGTTTGAGGGAGAATCTCGATTCTTCCTCCCTGAGTTCATAAGCGTGAAAATGCATCGGGTCGCCATCTCTAACACCTTTGATGTGTCCGAATGCAAACGCATCCTGCATGTAATTAAGCAGGCGGTCCTGAAGCACAAGCACAATGTGCTTATTTAGGTGTTCAAAAGTTTCGATTTTGTGATTGAGCTGGACGAGAATTGTCTTTGCTGTCATTTTCCAGTTCATCCCGAACCCCTTGTCGCTCGTCGCGTCTTGGGGTTTCACTTGGACGCCGTGAGATTGTAGGAATCGCTGCCGCTCTGGCCAAGCCGTTCCGGTGGTGTCCAGGGTCTGCAACTCGATGCCGACGAAATCCTTTGCCTTACCGTCACGCACTGAAACGAGGCAGTAATCGATACTGCCACCCGGCACCGATAGCTCCCCGACAAGTCGCAACTCGTTGCCCGGTTCGTGGAGCGTCAGGAGGTGGATGCAGTCCGTAAAGATTTGGTTTCGTTCGAGCAGCCGGGTAGGACAAATCATCACGGGCTGATCGCTTTTACCGTAAGTCATCGAGCAAGTGCCGATCGTAAGCTGAGATTCGCTTTTCCGATTCTTGACGCACTTCCGATTCAAGAAGGGGCAATGCTGATTGGCCGACAGTGCATTCCAGTCGGAAACCTGAGACGTGGGAATTCCGTAAAGTTCGGCGACTTTCGTGATCGGGGGTTTGGGCGCATCGTTGGAACCACTCACAGCAGCAACCTGCACCTTTCTTCGGCGATCCGGAGGTAGTCGGCGGCCACGTCGATCCCGACCGAACGACGACCTAAGCGGAAGGCGGCTAAGTTCGTCGTCCCCGTGCCACAAAACGGGTCGAGAACGATGCCGCCTTCCGGGCAACTCGCCAGGATGGGCATTCGGCAGAGGTCTTCCGGATACGGGGCAAAGTGGAGTTTCCGCTTCTGAGTGTCCTCGGGAATAATGTCCCACACGTCTCCGAGTTTGGCACCATTAGGGTGGTACTTCAAGAAGTAGTAACCTTTCTCTGCTAACTCGCGGGCACGCCCCGAAACCTGGGATGAGTCCGAGTGGGTCGTCCGCTGCTGGCCCCGAATGATCATGCGGAAGTCCGCGAGTTTGCCGTCCCGCACGTCGTCGAGAATCGCTTCTAGAGCGGCAAACGCGGCCCGCTTACCTTCCTCGCTGAGCACCGTGGAAAGCTCGATTTGGCGACGGTAACGGACGCCGGAAACCCCGGTCGCGGAGACCACCGAGCCGTTGACAACCTTCGACTGACCGGGCGGCTTACGGATTGCATCGGCGTCGTAAAAATACTTGATACTTTTGACGAAGTGAAAAATCGGCTCATGGACGTTTCGGAATTTATCTTTGGCGTTATCCATCCCACCCTTGACCTTATTCCACACAATGTCGTTCCGCAGAATCCACCCCTGTTGATCGGT
This sequence comes from Fimbriiglobus sp., assembly GCA_043745465.1. Lineage (GTDB taxonomy): Bacteria > Planctomycetota > Planctomycetia > Gemmatales > Gemmataceae > Fimbriiglobus. The sequence goes on along the minus strand of JAYTSV010000059.1, from coordinate 11,018 downwards.
CATGGCGAGGGCCACTCTCCACGGAATGCCGACTTGGCACTTCTTGTCGTAGGCGTCGCCAATGTTCAGCCAGAAGGAACCTGATGGCGAGAGGACTCGCTTCACCTCGGCAGTGATCGCCAACAAATTTCGGACGTATACCAAGTAGCTGGCCTCCAGACCGATGCCTCCACCCGAGTACGCCCGTTGCCCCCAGTATGGTGGAGATGTCATGACACAGTCGATGGAACCGGCAGGAAAAGTTCCGAGAATCGACAAGCAATCCCCTCGGACGAAGAGCGGCGAACGCTGGCCGGATTGCAAGTAGTCGGTGAAGACTTCTGCTTCGCCAACCATAACGGTGCTGATATCCATACCGATGACACCTGTGAGATATCGCGAATGTTTCGACGTGAGGTCGCACGCAACTCTTGCAAGTCACCGCTTGCCCGCAATCGCCTTCTGTACTGCCGTGCCCAGGTCGGCCGGGGTCGGGGCGACTTCGATCTTCGCGGCTTTCAGGGCCGTGATTTTGTCCTCGGCGCTGCCGCTGCCGCCGGAGATGATCGCGCCGGCGTGGCCCATGCGGCGGCCGGGGGGGGCGGTTTGGCCGGCGATGAACGCGGCGACCGGCTTCGTGACGTGCTTCAAGATGTACGCGGCCGCCGTCTCCTCCGCCGTGCCGCCGATCTCGCCGATCATCAGAATCGCCTCGGTGCCGGGGTCGGCCTCGAACAGTTCGAGCAGGTCGATTTGCGAGGTGCCGATGATCGGGTCGCCGCCGATGCCCACGCACGTCGATTGCGTGTAGCCCAAGTTCGAGAGTTGGAACACGGCCTCGTAGGTCAAGGTGCCGGACCGGCTGATGATGCCGATGCCCTTCCCGCCCGCCGGAGTCGGCTTGTGGATGTAGCCGGGCATGATGCCGATCTTGCACTCGCCGGGAGTGATGACGCCGGGGCAGTTCGGCCCGATCAGCCGGACGCCCGGCTTCGACTGGACGTAGCGCTTGGCCCGCGCCATGTCGAGCACCGGGATGCCCTCGGTGATGGCGACGATCACCTTGATGCCGGCGTCGGCCGCCTCCATGATCGCGTCGGCCGCCCCGGCGGCGGGCACGAAGATCATCGTCGCGTCGGCACCCGTGGCTTCGACGGCCTCGTGGACGGTGTTGAAGATCGGCAGCGACTTGCCCGAGTCCTTGCCGGTCCAGGTCTGGCCGCCCTTCTTGGGCGTCACCCCGCCGACGAACTGACTCCCGTAGGCGAGGCACTGGTCGGTGTGGAAACTCCCCGCCGCCCCGGTGATCCCCTGACACAGGACTTTGGTGTTCTTGTTGACCAGAATGCTCATGCGTCGCCTCGGCGTCGGGGGAATGAATCGTGGCGGTAGTGATAGCCGAAACCCGACCGGGTGGCGAGTCGCCGTGCGGCATCCGATTCGCTGTCAATTCGGTGCGCGTCGCGCGGCATCCCTCCCGGACGCACCCATTGCCCCCCCAGGATCGACCACATGGCCAAGACAACGACCGCCGGCGTCCCGTTCAAGACCCGCAACGACATTCCGGCCGAGACTCGGTCGGCCATCGACGCGATGCTCAACGAGATGCTCGCCACCCTGACCGACCTGCACAGCCAGACGAAGCACGCCCACTGGAACGTCAAGGGCACGCACTTCTTCTCGCTGCACAAGGCGTTCGACGAGTTCGCGGAAGTCTTCGAGGACCACATCGACACCCTCGCCGAGCGGATCACCGCGCTGGGCGGCGTGGCGCACGGCACGGTCCGCATGGCGGCCGGCAGCACCAAGCTCGACGAGTTTCCGGCGGACACGTTCGAGGGCGTCTCGGTCGCCCGCGCGGTCGCCGACCGCTACGCCACCGCGGCCAACGCCTTCCGGCACAACATCGACTTCGCGGACGAGCACGAGGACAAGGACACCGCCGACCTGCTGACCGACATTTCCCGCGACCTCGATAAGTCGCTGTGGTTCCTCGAAGCCTTCCTGACCGACGGGACCAAGGCTGCGAACTGATTCGGGTGGACACGAACGGCGGCCCGGTCCGTAAAATGGACCGGGCTTGTTCGTTACTCCCCGAGGGTTGCCATGCGTCGCGTCATGTTGAAGTCGAAGATCCATCGGGCGACGGTGACGGCGACGGCCCTCCACTACGAGGGCAGCCTGACCGTCGATCAGAACCTGCTCGACGCGGCCGACATCCTGCCGTTCGAGCAGATTCAAGTCTGGGACGTGACCAACGGCACCCGCCTGACGACCTACGCCCTGTCCGGCGAGCGCGGCACCGGTACGATCCAGGTCAACGGGGCCGGGGCGCACCTGATCCAGGCCGGCGACCTCGTCATCATTGCCACGTTCACGACGCTGTCGAACAAGGTCGCCCGGGGCCACAAGCCGGTCGTCATCTTCGTCGATGCCCAGAACCGCATCCCGCCGGCCGCCCTGTAAATCCCGGCGACCGGCGGGTGTCAGCCCGCCCGTTCATTTCCCGGCGAGCGGCGGGTGTCAGCCCGCTGTTCCAACCTGCACGGGCGAGAATTGACCCGCGTGAAGTTTCCGGCGCTCGCCCAAGGCAGTCAGTCGCATTTCAGGCTGGAACAGCGGGCTGACACCCGCCGCTCGCCGGGACTGAGCGTCAACACCATACCCAAGATGCCCAGGGCGGCGAAACTGCGGTACGCCTGCACGAGTTGTTCGATCCGCCCAGGACCAACTGCCGCCGCGAGCGCATTCCCCGTCTCGACGGGGACCGACTTGAGCACCCAGAAGCCGGCGAGCGCGACGAGCCGCCACCACGGCGTCCCGGGCCACCGCTCGGCGACCAACGGCAGGACCGCGACGACCAGCACCAGTTCGTAAGCCCACACCTGGCAGCAGACCGGCGCCGCCGCGACTCCCACGGCTAGCAGCCACGCCGGATCGGGCTTCGCGCCCCGGCACCGCGTTGCACCGACGACGGCAACCCCGGCGTACCCGGCGAGTATGGCACCGATGCCGAGTTCGATCAGTGGCCCACCCCCGGCGAGCAGGGCATTGTTCCAACTCGTGAGTTGCGGGTTGAACTCGATCCGATTGTAGTTGACGAGCTTGTGCCCGCCGGCGACGTGCCGCAAGTATTCGAGCGGCAGGCCGAGCGAGTCGGGGGACAGGGCCAGGCCGAGCAAGTTCGCGCCGATCACGGCGACGATGAGCGCGACCCCGGTCCGCCGGCCGCCCAGGGCGAACGCTAGCGGCAACAGCGGCAAGGCGACGTGCGGCTTCATGAAGAGGACCGACCACGCCAGCGCCCCGGCCACCTTCCAACCCCGCACGGTCGCGCCGTAGCCGAGCAGCAGCAAGCCCGCCATCAACGTCGTCGTCTGGCCCAGGGACGAGACCATCGGTAAGAGCGGGTCGGCCAGCGCGACGACCGCCAGCACCGGCCCCCACCACGGCCGGCCGGTCGGCACCGGCAGCCACCACATCCCGGCGATCAGCACAGCGAACGACACGCCCGTCCAGGTGATGCGAGCAATCTCCCACGGGAGAACCGCGAACGGGGTGAAGACGGCGACGGCCTGCGGGGTCAGGAAGAACCCACAGTTGGCGATCAGTTGCGGCGAACCGGGGTACTGCCCGGCCACGTCGGCCCGCAGTGCTTCACCGTCGTAAGGGCTGAGGCCGCGCACCGGCAGCGTCGCGCCGGCGCGGTAGATGAACAGGTCTTCCTGCACGTTGCCGACGGACGCCGTGGCCCAGATCGCGCCGGCGAGCGTCAGGCCGAACAGGACCACCGGCAGCTTGAGTTTCGCGCTCACGGCGAGTCCGGCAGTAAGAGCGTGGCCGGGGCTTGCAAGCGTCGAATCACGGCGTTGCCGAAGCTCGCGCCGACGGCTCCGTCGATGACGCGGTGGTCGAAGGAGAACGACAGGTACGCCAGGTCGGCGGGCCGGACGTTGCCGGCGTCGTCGTACACCGGCCGGCGGACGATCTTGCCGACGGCCAGGATGCCGACCTCGGGCCGGTTGATGATCGGCGTGGCGATCAGTCCGCCGACGCTGCCGATGCTCGTGACCGTGAACGTGCCGCCCTTCAAGTCGTCGGGCTTCGCCTTGCCGGCGCGAACGTCGGCGCTCAGCCGGTCGATTTCGCGGGCCAGGCTGAGGATGTCCCGGCGGTCCGCGTCTTTGACCACGGGCACGAACAGCCCCGCCGGTGCGGCCACGGCGACGCCGAGGTGATAGCGGTCGTGCAGGATCGTCTCGCCGGTCGCGTCGTCGTGGGTGGCGTTGACGATGGGCACCTCCCTCAAGGCCAGCGCCACGGCCTTCAGGACGAACGGCAGGTACGTCAACTTCACGCCCAGCTTCGCCAGCGGGTCTTTCAACTGCGCCCGCAGCCGCACCAGCTCGGTGAAGTCGCACTCGTCCACGTAAGTGTAGTGCGGAATGGCCCGCGCGGAGGCGACCATCTGCTCGGCGATCTTGCGGCGAAGCCCGGTCAGCTTGACCCGCGTCCCCGGCGTGCCGAAGTCGAAGGCGGGCGACGGCGGCTTCGGTTTCGGCGCGTCGCCGTTGCGCGACGGAATCAACGGCATCACGTCGCCGATCAAAACGCGGCCCCCGGGGCCACTACCGCGCACCGTCGCCAGGTCGATGCCGAGCTTGCGCGCGAGCAACCGGATCGACGGCGCGGCGGCAACTGCCCGCACGACGACCGGCGAGCCAGGAGCGTTAGCGACTGGAGTACGTGCGCTGCGACTGGTCGCGGAGGCAACTCCAGTCGCAGACGCACTTGGCTCGCCAGTCGCTAACGGTCTCGGTTCGCCGGCGGTCTGGTAGCGCAGCACCACGTCGGCGACTTTCAGCTTCTCGCCGGGCGTGCCGAGGGTTTCGGTCACCGTGCCGGCGAACGGCGACGGGACTTCCATCGTCGCCTTGTCGGACATCACTTCCAGGAGGCTCTCGCCGCGGGCCACGGCGTCGCCGGGCTTGACCAGCCAGCGCAGCAGTTCGACTTCAAACAGGCCTTCGCCGACGGGGGGTAGCGGAAAATCCATGCGGTCCCTTCTCAAGCGTCGGCGGTGGCGAGGGCGCGCATCGCGTCCCGCAGGGTGTTGTATTGCGGCAGGGTGTTCCGCTCGTACTCCTGGTTCAGCCCGATGCCGGGGACGTGCTTGCCCATGAGGAGCACCGGCTTCGTCACCAGGTCGTAAAAGTGGTCGTCGATGGCGCGGCGCAAGAGGTGTTCGCCGAAGTTCGTCACCTCGGTGTCCTCGTTGACGATCAGCAGCCGGCCGGTGCGCTGGAGGCTTTCGGAGATCGTCGCCCAGTCGTAGGGGAAGATCGACCGCAAGTCGATCACGTCGAAGGCTAGCCCGGCGGCGGCCAGTTCGTCCGCGGCGACCACGCACATCGGCAGGTGCCGGCCGTAGCTGACGACCGTCGCCCCGTCGCCGCGGCGGAGGACGCTCGCCTTGCCGATCGGCACGAAGTACGGCTCGACCGGCGGCCACTGCGGCACCCACTTCGACCGGTCGCCGACCGGTGCGTCGATGCCGCGCGACAGTTCGTCCGCGTCGGCCGGCTCGCCGGGGATGCGCTGCTCGGGCGTCCCCCTGACGCGCAACAGGGCCTTCGGCAGCAGCACCATCACCGGGTTCGGGTCTTCGACGGCGGAGAGCATCAGGCCGTAGGCGTCGAGCGGGTTCGACGGCATCACGATCTTCCAGCCCGGCAGCCGGGACGCCCAACTCTCGAAGCTGTGCGAGTGGTACAGGCTCCCGCGAATGCCCGCCCCCGACGGCGTCATCACGACCATCGGCAGCGCGTAATTCGCCGCCCCGGCCCAGCGCTGGTTGCCGGCGACCTTGAGCAGGTCGATCGTGTTGAAGGCGTAGTCGCAGAACTGAATCTCGCAGACCGGCTTCCCCCCGGCGTAGGCGATGCCCATCGCCATCCCGACGATGCCCCGCTCGTCCAGCGGCGAGTTCCACGCCTTCGCCAGCCCCTGCGTCGCCGTGAACACGCCGCCCAGCGGCGGGCCGACGTCCTCGCCGAAGATGTCGGTCACCCCGAGATGCGTCTCGGCGTAGTGCAGCGCCAACCGGACGGCTTGGACGAGAGTGGCCATGAGGCGATTTCGGATTGCGGATTCGGGATTTCGGATTCACGACCAAAGGCACCGCGCGCGGAGAACAGCCGTCGAAAGGATTATAGTTCCGCGCGCCGATGGCGCGACCGAACGCGATGGACTTCGGGACGGTTACCGCTGACAATATGCCACAAGGAGATTCGCCGTGCCGCTACTCGACCACTTCCACCCGCCACTCGCCGGTCGCCGCCACTGGGAGTCGTTCCACGCCCAGTGGGCGTCTTGTATTGCCTCGTCGTTGAACACGTCACTGCCAGGCGACTACTTCGCGGAAGCTCAGGTCCACGCCTGGCCCCGCATCGAAGTCGATGTCGGAACCCTTCACGAGCCGGCCGGGGAGCGGGGCGGGAACGGCGTTGCGACACTCGCGCCGTCACTTGTCGCACTCAGCGCCGCTGACTTGACCCTGCCGGCGGCGTTCCCGCCGGAGTTCGGCGTCCACATCTACGAGACCTCGGGCGGGCCGACGCTGGTCGCGGCCATCGAACTCGTCTCACCCGGCAACAAGGACCGCGACGAGACCCGCCGCGCCTTCGCCTCGAAGTGCGCGACGTACATTCAGCGGGCGATTGGCCTGGTCGTCATCGACATGGTCACGAGCCGGCACTCGCAGCCGTTCGCGGAGTTGATGGCGCTCGTGTACCCGGAGCAGCCCGCCCTCGCCCCGATGCCGCTCACCGCCGTGTCGTACCGGCCGGTCCGGGTGGACGGGGCCGACTCGGTGGAGATCCGCTACCGGCCCCTCGCGGTCGGGCAAGCGCTGCCGGTCCTGCCGCTCGCGCTCGGCGGCCTCGGACACGTCACGGTCGATTTCGAGGCGACCTACGAGGACGCCCGCGAACGCAGCCGGCTGTAACGCTCGATCCGGCCGCGTGGTTTTCACTCCGCATTCCCAAATCCCGAATCCGCAATTTCCTCCGCGGGTCGGTACGTCGCGTAGGAGTTCTCGGCTTCCCACAGGGTGACTTCGACGACCGGAAGGCCGTGCTTCTTGCCCTGGGCGTAGATCAGGCGGGCGATGTTCTCGGCCGTCGGGTTCACGTCCAGGGTCACGACCGGTTCGCCCAGGCGGCGCAACTCGGGCAGGACCGGGTCGTCCTCGTGCAAGAGCATCCGGTGGTCGAGGTTGTCGTCGATCCAGCGGCCGATGACGCGCTTCACGTCGCCGAAGTCGATGACCATGCCGAGGGCGTCGAGGCCGCGCATCTCCAGGGTGATGACCGCCTTGCCGTTGTGCCCGTGCAGGTTGCGGCACTTGCCGTCGTAGTTCAGCAGGCGGTGGCCGTAGCAGAAGTGGACTTCCTTCGTGACGCGGTAGAACGCCGGCGCGGCCGCGGCCGTCGGGCCGAGGCGGAAGGCGAGGGGGGTCATCGAGTTGGCGTCAGGCATCGGTCGGACTCCGGGCGGCGTAGGTCGTGGGGTCGGGCAGGCCGGCGGCGCGGAAGCCGTGCCGCCGCTCGCCGCACTTGTTGCACCGGCCGCAGTGCAACTCGCCCGCCGGGTCGATGCACGAGAAGGTGTGTTCTAGCGGCAGGCCGTGGCCGCGGCGGAGCACGTCGGCCTTGCCCAGGCCCAACTCGGCGTAGGGCCGGAGTACCCGCACCCGGCCGGCGACGGCGTGGCTGACGACCCCGGCGAACCCGTCGTAGAAGGCGTCGTCGGCGTCCGGGAACGGGTTCGTGGCGAGTGGGGCGGTGGCAATCGCGGGGACGCGGTTCAAGTGGCACCAGAGCAGCGGCTTGGCCAACAGCAGCACGTTGCGGCCGGGCAGAAAGACCGCATCGTCCGCGGAGTCCAACGCCGGGACGCCGTCTCCGGTGAGGCTCCAGTGCGGTCCGTACACGTCCGCGATCGGTTGCGCCAGCACCGTCAACGGCCGCAGGTTGGGCGCGGCGATCGCGGCCAGGAAGCGGCGCAGGTAGACCTGCTCGACGCGCTCCCAGTACGATCCGACTTCGACGTAGACCGGGTAGACGACCGCGAACGACCGCACGGCTTCGGCCAGGAGAATCGCCGAGTCCAGGCCGCCGCTGACCAGGACGGCGAGCGGCCGACTGTCCCGGGCGGGCGGCGGCCAGGCGGCGGGCGAAGGGGGGGCGGTGGCCATGCCGCCATTCTAGGCGGCGGGGTCAGTCCGATCCCATCGTCGGCGAGTTGAACGTGTCCAGGACGCGCTTGGCGTTCTCGCCGGTCAGGGACGAGATGACGTACGCGCACTCCCTCGATGTCTTGAACTCGACGTATTGCATGAACTCGCCGAACACCTTCTTGTCCGTGATGAAGGACAGGCCGGCCGACTTGAGTTGGTTGGTCGGTTCGGACTCGTCGCCTTTACCGAGCGACCCGTCGTACATGGACTTCACGACCGCCGACGCCGTGGCCTTGTCCGCGCACTCGAAGGCCGCGCCGATGCGGACGCCGCTGCCGCCGGGCGAGGTCCAGACGCCGAACATCGTCGCCCCCTTGGACTTGTCGGCGATCATCGAGAAGTCGTCCTTGACCACCTTCAGGGAGTTGTCCATGTAGTTGCTGAAGTGGCCGGTGTTGCGCATGAGCAGCCAAATGCTGCCGCGGATGACGACCTTGCTGGTGGCGTTGAGTTTGGCGGCGAACGAGTCGCCCTTGCCCCCCTTCCCGACCGTGGCCCCGGAGGTCATCGGGCCTTGCAAGCGGCCGGGTGCGATGATCGCCACGATGCGCGAGGTCGGCACGATCATGGTCGCATTGGCCAGGATGCCGGGGGCACCCGGGCCGAACTTGTACCCGGTCTCGCCGTTGACGCCCGCGCTGCTCGCGCCCAGCCCGGCCGCGAGCGCGTCGGGCTTCATCGACTTGGCCATGCGGAAGACGTACATGGTCCCCGTCGTCGAGGCGTCCTGACGGTGCTTGGCGATGATCAGGTAGTCGAGGGGCGCGGCCGTGTCGTTCCCGGCCGCCTTGGCGATGTGGTCGGCCGCGTCCTTGATGTCCGACCGGTAGAACTTCGTCACCTCGGCGGCGTACCCCGGGTACTTGGCGAGCAAGCTGACGTTCACGCCCCGCACCCAGTTCACCTCGGCGGGGACGTAGGTCAGCATCTCCTGGACCTTGCCGGCCCGGTTCAGGAAGTAGATCATCGAGGCGAAAATGGCCGTTAGGACGCCGAACCCGAAGGCGATGGCCACGAGCACGACGACCGGGTTGGTCACCTTCTTCTTGGCCTTGCGCTTCTTGCCCGTGTTGTTCGGGTTGCTCGTCTTGGTGATTTTGATCGACTTCGGCTTCTTGATCCCGCCCCCGGACTTTTTGCCGGCCGGCCGCGGGGTGTCGTCGTCGTCCTCGTCGTCGTCACGGGGCCGGCCCGACTTCCCGGACTTCGCGGCCGCAGCGACTTTGGTTTTGGCGGCGCGGGGCGGCACGAACAGCGACCCGCACTTGGGGCACTCGATCGGCGTCCCGCCCGGGGGGGCCGCGTCGAGGCTGAGTTTCGCCGTGCATTCCGGGCAACGAGTTTCAAACGGCATGGCCGGCCTTTGCAACGGTGAGGAGCCGCGACGACATCGGGCGACAAGAAGTCGATCTTACCGTGAGTCGCGGGCATGAGGCAAGGGGCCAGCCGCGAAGTGGCGCGGTTCGAGCGCCGAGACCTCACCCCCGGCCCCTCTCCGACGCGGAGAGGGGAGCAAGTGAGTAGTTGTCGTTGGCTGCAACGCTCTTGCTCCCCCTCTCCGATGCGGAGAGGGGGCCGGGGGGTGAGGTCGCCTTTGGGCCAGCGAGCGCGGAGACCTCACCCCCGGCCCCTCTCCGACGCGGAGAGGGGAGCCAGTGCGTTGAAGCCGTTGAGTGGAACCCGCGTGCTCCCCCTCTCCGAAACGGAGAGGGGGCCGGGGGGTGAGGTCGCTTTGGGCCAGCGACATGGTACACTGCAGCTCTGTTCTCCTCCCCGCCGCCCCTCCCGGAGTTGCCCTCCATGCGCCTCGTCCTCGCCGCGCTCTTCTTCGCCGGCGTCGCGCCGGTCGCGTTCGCCCAGAGCCACATTGCCCCGACCGAGGCCAACACGCCCGCGGAGGAGTTGCGCACGTTCAAGGTGCCGGCGGGCTTCGAGGTCCAACTCGTCGCCGCCGAACCGGAGATCGCCAAGCCGATCCAGATCGCCTTCGACGCCAGGGGTCGGCTCTGGGCGACGACCTCGCGGCACTACCCGTTCGCCGCCGCGCCCGGCGAAAAACACACCGACAAGTTGTTCGTGCTGAGCGACTTCGGCCCCGACGGCCACGCCCGCAGCGTGGTCACGTTCGCCGACGACCTGAACATCCCGCTGGGCGTGCTGCCGCTCCCGAACGGCAAGTCGTGCATCCTCTCAGAGGTCGGCCAGATCGTCAAACTCACCGACACCGACGGCGACGGCAAGGCCGACAAGCGGGAGGTGCTGCTCTCGGGCTTCGGCACCAAGGACACGCACGGCATGATGAACTCGTTCCTGCTGCGGCCCGACGGCTGGGTCTACGCCTGCCACGGCTTCTCGAACGAGAGCAAAGTCGTCGGCTCCGACGGCAGCACCATCACGATGCAGTCCGGCAACACCTTCCGCTTCCGCCCGGACGGCACGAAGGTGCAGCACTGGACCCACGGGCAGGTCAACCCGTTCGGCCTGACGGTCGATCCGTGGGGCAACCTGTACACGGCCGACTGCCACAGCAAGCCGATCACGCAGCTCATCCCCGGCAGCTACTATTCGAGCTTCGGCAAGCCGGACGACGGCCTCGGCTTCGGCCCGCACGTCACCCGGCACGACCACGGCAGCACGGCGTTGTGCGGCCTGGTCTGGTACGAGGGCGGCAACTTCCCCGCGCAGTTCCAGGGGGCGATGTTCCTGGGCAACGTCGTGACCAACCGCATCAACGCCGACC
>JAYTSV010000058.1:0-31627 GCA_043745465.1 Fimbriiglobus sp. | reverse complement strand
TCCGGCTCAAAGAGCTTGTAATCGACGAGGGTCGTCCCGATACCCTCGTCGGGGACCACCATCGACTCCTCGCCGCAGCGTGGGCAGTGGGCGAAGCTGCCGCGCTGGCGGTCGGGCACGAGGAACTTCGCCCGGCGGCAGTGCAGGCAGGTGGCGTTAAACGGCATGGCCGACACGTCCTCGGGACGCAGGTCGGGTCGAGAATGGTGACCTCATCATACCCGCCGGCGCGACCGACCCAACCAAGGATCGCCAGCGACGGGGGCAAGCGGGCGCTCGGCGGGAAAGGCGACCTCACTCCCCGGCCCCCTCTCCGAAACGGAGAGGGGGAGAACGACCCAATCACTCAGCGACTGAAACTCACTTGCTCCCCTCTTCGCGTCCCCCGTCACTTGCCTTTCGGCCAGTAGATTCGCCGGACTTCGGCCCCGCGGGTCGCCTCGATGACCTTGATCTCGACGGCCCATTTCACGTCCGCGCTCACGTCGATGTAGGCTTCGGTCTTGCCCTTCCGCTTGACGTACTCGGTCATCTCCGCTTCTAAGTCGGCCATCGGCACGACTTTGCCCTCGACCCGCACCACGGGGTCGTCGCCGTCCATCCGCACGATCACTTTGAAGACGCGGTCTTCGAGGTCCTTCAACTTCGGAAGGGTCGCCTTCTGACTCTGCGGGTCCGGCGGCTCGGGCGGCAAATCGACCGTGCGGCGTAGCGTGGCGTAGGTCGCCGTGAGGATGAAGAAGACGAGCAGCACCAGCGACACGTCGATGAGCGGGTTCATGTCGAGGTGCGTTTCCTCGACCGGCGGCAACTCCGGCTCCTCCATTTCCGCGATCGCTTCTTCGAACTGCGGGTGCGACTCGATCAGTCGCCAGGCTGATTCGCCCGGCCCGCGGACCTCGTCGGACGCCGCCCACTCGCCGTCCTTGACGCCGTCGAGGACGGCCTGGGCGGATGGCACGGGGGTCGTCGTCGCCGCCCCTTCGCGGCGGAGTTGCCAGCTCATTTCTTGGCCTCGTTCACGTCGGCGGAGTAGCTGCGGATTTGGTTCTTGAGCTGCCGCTTGTTCAACTCCTGCGTGACCTCGCGGACCAGGCCGCGCGGCAAGTCGAGGTGGCAGGCGATGCGCACTTCCGGCGGCTCGCGCCGCTCCGCGAGCCGCTTGTCGAGCCGGGTCACGAGTTCGCCGAGGGTGAGCAGGTTATTGTCGTCCGGCGTCGGCGGCCTGTCGCCGAGGCGGAGGGCGTAGACGTGTTCGGTCGCCCCGAGCTTGTCGATCATGACCGTGATCGAGTCGGTCTCCTTGGCGATCTCCTGGGCGTACTTCATCTCCGGGACGGTGACCGGCGACACGGCCGCGACGACCGTCGTGAGCATGAAGAAGACGAGGAGCACCAGGGACACGTCGATGAGTGGGATCATATCGACCTCCTCGTCGTCCAGTTCGCGGGCCCGCGGCCGCGGTTCCACGTCGAGTTCGACGGGGGCCAGGTCGCCGGCCGATTCGCCCTGGTGACGGGCCGGGTCGAAGAGGAAGTCGGCCAGCCGAGGGTGGTCCTGGACGCGCTGCCAGGCGACCGTCGAGCCGGCGGGCCGGACGCGGTCCGACCCGGCGAGCCGGCCCTGCTCGGCCCACCCGCTGACGACGGCCCACGGGACGCCCCGGTAGACCTGGTCGGCCGCGAGGAACCAGACGTCGAACGTGTCCGCCGACTTTGCCACGAGGGGACTCCCGTTACTTGGCCGGCTCGTCGGCGACGCGGGTGTTCTGCACGAGCGTGATGAGCTTCTGGGCGCTCGCCTTCATCCGCGTTTCGAAGCGGTGGTTGCCGTCCTTGAACATGACGTGCATGAACACGAGCGGGATGGCCGTCATCAACCCCATCGCCGTGGCGAACAGCGCGAGGCCGATGGCCCCCGCCTGGCTGGTGACCCCGGACGGGTCGCCGGACTTGGCGGACGAAATGGCGTTGAAGGTGTTGATCATCGAGATGACGGTGCCGAGCAAGCCGACCATCGTGGCGATCTTGGCGATGCCGAGGATCGGGGCCAACAGGAAGTTGAGCCGGGGCAGAATCTCCAACTCGATGGCGCTGGCCATGCTCCGCCGCATCGCCGCGGCCCCTTGCGGCGCGGCTTCCAGGCCGGCCGTGAAGAGGAGTTGCGGGATCAGCCCCTTCTCGTCCCGGCACAGGGCGACCGCGCCGCGCGTCCCCTTCTTCTTGAGCGTCTCCTGGAGGTCGGGCCACAGGTCGTCGAGCGACGTTTTCGACGAGAAGTTGAGCAGCACCCGCCAGGCGACGAGCGCGAAAGCGACGAACGCCATGAGCGTCATCGGGGCGGCGAAGTACCACTCGTTGACGAAGAAACTTTGCAGCGCGTTCATGGAGCCTCACTCGGGCCGGGAAAAGTCCGTCGCCGTCATCATCTCGGAAGTGCAACGCCGGGGCAAGCGCGGCGTGAGCGAACGTCAACCCGCCGACCGCGAAATCCGCGGTCACGCTGGCCGGTCGCGCAGCTTGAGCACGTCGGACAGTTTGATCGCCCCTTCGTACAGTGCCCGCCCGATGATCGCCGCATACGTCCCCGACGCGGCCAGTCGCTCGGCCTGCGCGAAGTCACTGACTCCCCCGGAGGCGATGACCGGCAGCCGGGTCGCGGCCCGCATCTGGGCGAGCGCCTCGAAGTTCGGCCCCTGCATCATGCCGTCCGTAGCGATGTCCGTGTACACGACGGCCGCGAGCGGGGCGGCCTCGACGAGCTTCGCCAACTCGGTCGCCAGCATGGTGGAGGTGTTCAGCCAGCCGTCGGTGGCGACGAAGCCGTCGCGGGCGTCCAAACCGAGGACGACGCGGTCCGGGTATTTCTCCGCCATCGCCCGCACCCAGGCGGGGTCTTGCAGCGCCCGCGTGCCGACGACGGCCCAACGGACGCCCCACCCGAAGACGGTTTCGAGGTCGGCTTCTGTGCGGATGCCGCCTCCGAGTTGGCACGGCACCCCGGCCGCTTCGACGATGCGCCGCACCGCGTCGCCGTTGACGGGGTGGCCCGCCTTGGCCCCGTCCAGATCGACGAGGTGCAGGCGGTCCGCCCCCTGTGCGACCCAGGCGCGGGCCGGCTGCGTGGGGTCGGCGGCGAAGACGGTTTCGCGGGCATAATCCCCCTGCACGAGCCGGACGCAGCGGCCGCCGAGTAGGTCGATCGCGGGGTAGATGATCATCGGGAGTCCTCGGGAGAGCTTGCTCCCCTCTCCGCGTCGGAGAGTGGGCGGGGGGGGGTGAGGTTTCTTCTACGCCGCCGGCGTTTCCGGCACCGCGTCGAACCAGTGGTAGACGGCCGGCACCACGAAGAGCGTCAAGAACGTCGAGGTCAACAGCCCGCCGATGACGACGGTGGCCAGCGGCTTCTGCACCTCCGCCCCCGCGCCCATCGAAACGGCCAGCGGCAGGAAGCCGAGCGTCGCCACGAGGGCCGTCATCAACACCGGGCGTAGGCGCTGCACCGCTCCTTCGCGGGCCGCCACTTGCCGCGGGTGATTCGCCAGTCGTAGCGCTGTGATGCTACTGACGAGTACGACGCCGTTGAGTACCGCCACGCCGAAGAGGGCGATGAACCCGACGCCCGCCGAGATGGAAAAGTCCATACCACGCAGGGCCAGCGCGAAGACGCCGCCGGTCGCCGCCATCGGCACGTTGAGGTAGATCAGCAGGGCGGGGCGGAACGCGCCGAAGCTCGAATACAGCAGCACGAAGATCAACAGCAGGACGATCGGCACGGCGACGCTCAGCCGTGCGGTCGCTTCTTGGAGGTTTTTGAAGGTGCCGCCCCAGCCGAGCGCATAGCCAGTGGGGAGTTTGACTTTGGCGTCCACGGCGGCTTGCGCCTCGGCGACGAAACTGGCCAGGTCGCGGTCGCGGACGTTGCACGTCACCACCGCCCGCCGTCGGCCGGCGTCGCGGTTAACCTGGGCCGGGCCGTCTTCCAGGAGTACCTCGGCGAGTTGTTCGAGCGGGATTTGTCGGCCGGTCGCGTCGGCCACGCCGAGCCGCCGCAACTGGCCGAGGTCTTCGCGCACGCCGACGGGGAAACGGACCTGCAACGGGAAGCGGCGTTGGCCCTCGTACACGTCCGTCACGTCCTTGCCGCCGATGACCGCGACCGTGTCGAGCACCGCCTTCGCGTCGATGCCGTGCCGGGCGAGGGCGTCGCGCTTCAATACGACGCGCAGGTACGGCAGGCCACCGCTCTGTTCGACGGCCACGTCCTTCGCTCCGGGGATGACCGTGACGACGGCCGCAATCTCCTCGGCCTTCGCCTTCAAGGTCGGCAAGTCGTCGCCGTACAGGCTGATGCCGAGGTCGGTCTTGACGCCGGCGATCAACTCGGCGACCCGCAGTTCGATCGGCTGCGAGAAGCTGTAGCCGTTGCCCGGCACGTCGCGCTCGAGAGCCTCCTTCATCGCCGCGACGAGTTTGTCCTTCGACAGGTACTCGGCGCGCCAGGCGTCGCGCGGCTTGAGCATGACGATGATGTCGGTCATGCTCACCATCATGGGGTCGTTGGCGATCTCCGGCCGGCCGGTCTTCGAGATGACCGTTTCGACTTCCTCGGCGAAGTTGTCGTGCAGGCACCGCTCCATCCGGGTCGTCATCGACACCGACGTTTCCAGCGACACGCTCGGCAGGCGAATCGCTTGCAGGGCAATCGCCCCCTCGTCGAGCTTCGGCAGGAAGACCGCGCCCATCTGGTACGCCACGCCAAGGCTCACGGCGAAGGCCGCGACGGCGTACATCAGCACCGTCCGCGGGTGCCCCATCGCCCAATCCAGCAGCGGCACATAGACGCGCTTGACGAGGCGGACCAGAACCGGCTCCGTCTCGCTGACGCTCCGCAAGAACACCGACGCCAGCACCGGCATCAGCACTAGCGCCAGGCCCAGCGACGTGATCAGGGCGAACATTACCGTCAGCGCCATCGGCCGGAACATCTTGCCCTCGACGCCGCGCAGGGTCAGCAGTGGGACGTAGACGAGCAAGATAATGGCGACGCCGAAGGCGACCGGGCGGGCCACTTCGCGGCAGGCGTCGCGGATCACCTCGACCGGGGCGCGATCGACCTTGTGCGTGTGCCGGTGTTCGGCGACGCGGCGGACGACGTTCTCGATCAGGACGACGCTGCCGTCCACGATCAACCCGAAGTCGAGGGCACCCAGGCTCATCAGGTTGCCGCTGAGGCCCGCGTACCACATGCCGACGAACGCCCCGGCCATCGAGATCGGTACCGCCAGCGCGACGATCAGCCCGGCCCGCAGGCTGCCCAACAGTGCCAAGAGCACGATGACCACGAGCACGCCGCCTTCGAGCAGGTTGGTTTGCAGTGTGCGGACGGTCCGCTGGACGAGGTCGTTGCGGTCGTAAATCACGTCGATCTCGACGCCGACCGGGAGGGTCTTGCGGATTTCGTCGAGCGCGACTTTCGTCCGGCCGACGACCTCCCGCGAGTTCTCGCCGGCCAGCAGCATGACGATGCCGACGACCCCCTCGCCCCGGCCGTCGCGGGTCACGGCCCCCTGGCGCAGTACCGGGGCGAACTGCACGTCGGCGACGTGCCGTACCAGGACCGGCGTCCCGTCGCGGGCGTCGAGGGCGATGTCGCGCACGTCGTCGAGGCTCTTCAGACGGCCCTCGGCCCGGACGACCCGCTGCTCCTGCGACTTGAACAAAACGTAGCCACCGCCCTCGTTGGCGTTGCTCCGCGTCAAGACTTCGAGCAACCGAGATAACGGCACGCGCAGGGCGCGGAGCTTGTCCGGGTCGGGCCGCACCTCGTAGGTCCGCGCTTCGCCGCCGTTGACGTTGACCTCGATGACCCCCGGCACGCGCCGCAACTGCGGGGCGACCTGCCAGTCGAGCACCTCGCGCAACGCCATCAACGAATGGGCGTACCCCGGCTTCGAGCGGACTTCGAACTGGAGGATTTCGCCGAGGCCGGTGGCGATGGGGCCGGGGTGCGGGGCGGGCACACCGGCGGGGATTTTGTCGCGCGTCTCGGTCAGCCGCTCGCCGATCTGCTGCCGCGCCCAGTAGATGTCGGTGCCCTCCTCGAAGACGATCGTCACGACCGACAGGCCGAACTGGGAGATCGAGCGAATCTCCTCGACGCGCGGCATCCCGCTCATCGCCGCCTCGACGGGGATCGTCACCGCCTGCTCGACCTCCAGCGGCCCGAGGGCCGGCGCGGTCGTCATCACCTGCACCTGCACGTTCGTCACGTCCGGCACGGCATCGACGGCCAGGTGCGTCGCCGCGTAAAATCCGGCCGCGACGAGCACTACGGAGCCGAGCACGACGAGGAACCGGTTGCCGAGCGCGAAGTCGATCAGTCGTCCGAGCACGGCGTCACTCCCCGACCATCTGGTCTTTGAACAGTTCGGACTTCAACACGAACCCGCCGCTCATCGCCACGGCGTCCCCTGGGACGAGGCCCTTCAGCACCTCGACGCGGTCCCCGGCAGTGCGGCCCAGCGTCACGACCGCCTTGCGGAACTCGCCGTCCCCCGACTTGACGAAGACGAACGCCTCGGCCTCGGCCCGGAACACCGCAGTCGAGAGGATTTGCAGTGTCACCGCGCTGTCGCCGGTGTCGAAGGCGACTTCGACGAACATCCCCGGCCGGAGCGCCCGGTCGGGGTTCGCGGCTTGGGCCGTGATCGTGAGCGCCCGCGTCGCTTTGGCGATCTCCTCGCCGGTGCTCAGAATCTCGACGCGGCTCTCCGGCAGCCCGGCCAGGGTCGAGCGGACGGCGAGCGGGCTGCCGACCTTCAAGCCGCGCACCAGCGGCAGGTCGCTCTCGTAAACGTCCGCCTGCACCCACACCTTCGACGGGTCGGCGACGGTGAACATTTGAAACGTCGGGCCGACGCGCTCGGACAGCACCGCGTGCTTCTCGATGACGACGCCGTCGAACGGTGCCCGCAACTTGAGGTGCCCGGCCTTGGCCCCCTCGGCGACCGGGTCGAGCGCCTCGATGTCGCCCGCCGGAACGCCGTAGAGCAGCAGTTTCGTCCTGGCAGTGTCGTGGGCCAACTCCGCCTCGCGCAACTTGACCTGGGCCGACCGGACCTGCTGAACCGACTGGAAGCGCACGTCCTCCACGAGCGACGTGAAAGTCGCACTCGCGGCTTCGGCTTCGGCTTCGGTCTTGCGGACGTTGGCCTCCGAGACGCCGACGGCGGTCGCTTTTTGGGCGGCGGTGAGGGCTTTGAGCTGGTTCGACTTCGCGTAGGCCGTGAGCAGCAGTTGGCGGTACTCGCCGACCGGCTTGTCCGCGAGCGCCGCTTCGATCTCCGGCACCGACTTCCGGGCGTCGATCAGGTCGAGCAGTCGTTTCGCGTTGCCCATCGTCAAGGCCACCCGCGCCGCCTGGTCGCGCTCCGCGGCCAGAGCACCCTTCGCCTTGAGCCAGTCGAGTTTGGTCAGCGCCAGGTCGCGGCAATCGAGGACCGCCAGCACGTCGCCGGCACGCACGCTTTGGCCCAACCGCACCGGCGACTCGGCGACGACGCCCTCGGCCGGCGGGTAAATGTGCGCGACCCGGTCGTCGTCCCGCGCGACCCGGCCCGGCCGCCAGACGCGGTCGCGCCACGGCTCGTAAAAAACCGGGGCGACGACGAGTTTCGACGCCTCCCACTTGTCCGCCGCGAACTCGACCACGCTCGGCGATGCCGCGGCCTTCGGCGCTTCGCCGGCCTCCTTGTCGCGCCCGTCCCGGGCGGCGATGAAAAACCCCGCCGCGGCGACGACACCCACGGCCAGGGCAATCCCCGGCAAGCGGCCCAGCCAGCGGCGGGACCGCAAAGTCGCCGGCAGCGGCGGCGCGGCCGGTGCCGCCACGGCAATCACGTCAGCCATTTCACGCACTCCCACGAAACGAAGACGCGACAAGGGTAATCAACGCGAAGTGTGCAGACGTTAGGCGCGCAGAATGGCGGACCGAGTCGCGCGAGGAGACGGGATGTGGCTTGACGGCGTCGGCGGCGAGTTGTCGGCGATGTGCGAAAGGGCGACGGGCGCGTCAATGATCGGCAGGCAGAACAGGGCGACGAACGCCCCGGCACTCGGCTCGGCCGGGTCGCCGGCCGGATCGACCGGGGCTTGCCACTGGCCCGGCCCGTCGGCGTCCGCCGGAATCTCGGCCGGGCACTCGACGCCGAATAAAATCAAGTGGCGGTGCGGAATTGCCGAACCCGGTTCGTTATCGTGGCTGTGCGTGAGGGAGACACCGGTAGCGACGATGGCCAACCATACGGCGGTTGCCAGCAACAGGGCAGGGCGGAAGTGGGTCGATGTTCGGTTCACTTCTCTCAGTATACACGAGCCGCGAGGAATCCTCCAAACTGCAGTCGGCACATTTTTACCGCCGCGACTTCTCGAGACTCCCCAGTTTGCCCGACAGCAACAATCGGTACGACCGGATTGAAGCTCACGACTACCGCCGGTCGATAAGGAACGGTCGATCTGCGCGACGATGGACGCCTTGAGGAGCCGAGTGATGCCCCCGATTGCGAGAACTTCCGCGCGGGCAATGGCGGCGACGGTCCTCGTCCTCGGGGCGACGGTAGGCGTCCTCGGCTGCCACACGCCGCCCGCGTCCGGGGTCTCGACCGTCTCTGCGAAGTTGGCCGACCGCTTTGCACAGAGCGTTTCAGATGCCAAGACGCTGGGGCAAGCCTGCCTGCCGCCGGGCGTGACGCTCGACGGCGGGCTGACCGAGGACGCGGCGATTTCAGTCGCGCTGTGGAACAACCCGGCGTTTCAGGAACTGCTCGTCGATCTCGGCCTGGCCCGCGCCGACCTGATCCAGGCGGGGCTGCTGCCGAACCCCGAGTTCGTCTACTACTTCGGCGCGACCGACAAGCCGTTCAAGTACCTCTTCGATTTCCCCATCGAGTCGCTGTGGCTGCGGCCGATCCGCGTCCAGGCGGCCGCGCGGGACGCCGACCGGACCAGCGAACGCCTGACGCAAGCCGGTCTCGACCTGATCCGCGACGTGCGCGTCGCCTACGCCGACGTGGTTCTCGCCCGGGACCGCCAGCGCGTCGCCGACGAGGCGCTCAAGCTGCGCGGCGAGATTGCCAGCTTTGCGACGAAGCGGCTCGACGCCGGCGACATCACCGCGCAAGAGCAGGCGACCGCCAAGATCGACGCGCTGATCGCGCGGCAAGAGACCGTCCGCGTCGGCTACGACATCCCGGTCGCCGAGGAGCGCTTGCGCAACGTGCTCGGCCTGGGGCTGCTGCGCGGCCCGCTGACGCTCGACGCGTCGCCGGTGCCGGGCCGCCAGACGCTCGACATCGACCGGCTCACGCTCGACGCCCTCGCCACCCGGCCCGACGCCGTCGCCGCGGCGTCGCTGGTGCAAGCGGCCGAAGCCCGCGTGCAGTTCAACAAGATCGCCTGGGTGCGGCTGCTGGGGCTGGGCGACGCCACGAGTGGCCGCGTGCTGGGCCGCGAGTTCAGCCCGGCGTTCCGCGTGACGCTGCCGGTGTTCAACGTCGGCCAGGGCGGCACCGCCCGCGCCGAGGCCGAGCTGCAGCGGGCCGAGCGTAACCAGCAGACCGTCGCCAACCAGATCGTCCTCGACGTGCAGCGTGCCAACTTGCTCTTCCAGCAAGCGGCCGCGGAACACGACTTCGTGGTGAACAAGGTGCGGCCCGAGGTCGAGACGGCGATCCGCTTGGCGCAAGCGGCGTACCGCGAGGGCGGCGTGACTTACCTCATCGTCCTTGAAGTCTCGCGGCAACTCCTCGATAATTACCTGCGCGAGGCGACCCTGCAAGCCGACCTCCGCCGCACCTGGGCCGAGTTGGAGCGAAGCGTCGGCCGCAAACTCCCGCCCGCGCTCGCCCCGAGTCCCGCCCCCAAGCCGGCCGTGCCGCCGCCGACCCCGACCGGCGAACCGCCGCCGAAACCGAGCGAGAAGTAATGGCCGACCCCACGCCCGACGACTCGACCGACCCGGCCGGCTGGCTCTGGGGCAAGCGGCTCGTCCACCCCGTGGGAACGGGCGTCACGGTCGTCGCCGCGGCCGCCTGGCTCATCGCCTACAACCCCGCGTTCGTCAAGCCGCCGGCCGCGACTCCGCCCGCGCGAGTCGATAAAATCGTCAAGGAAGACGAACTCGGCACGATTAATCTGAGCGAAGATTCCGAGAAGAAACTGGGCCTCCAAGTCGGCGCAGTGACGACGAAGTCGGCCCGCCGCGTCCGCGTCTACGGCGGCGACGTGACCGTGCCCGTCGGCAAAACAATCCTCGCCTCGGCACCCCTCGGAGGGATTCTACGCGCCCCCGACGGCGGGCTGCCGAAGGTCGGCACACTGGTCAAGAAGGGCCAGCCGGTCTTGCAACTCTTGCCGCTGTTCTCCCCCGATTCGACGACCAAGCTGGCGACCGACCTGGCCGCCGCCGACGAGGCCATCCACCTCGCGCAGCTCAACGTCGAGGCCACCAAGAAGCCGTTCGACCGCGCGAAGACACTCTTGAAGCAGAGCATCGGCAGCCAGAAAGACCTCGACGCGGCCCAGGCGATTTACGACGGCGCGGTCCAGGCGAAGACTTCAGCGGTCGCCACCCGCGACGTGTTGGCGAAGGTGCTGGGCGACACCAAGAGCGGCACCGCCGCCCCCATCGCCATCGCCGCCCCCGAGGACGGCCTGCTGCGAAACGTCTCCGCGCTGCCGGGCCAGTCGGTCCCCGCGGGCGCGGCCCTCTTCGAGGTGGTGGACCTGACGACGGTCTGGGTCCGCGTCGCCCTGCCGGTCGGCGACCTCGCCGACGTGTCGCGGTCTGACCCCGCCCGCGTCGGCAAGCCCGGCGTGGCGCACGAGTCGAAGGCACAAATTGCGAAGTCGGTCGTCGCCCCGCCGTCGGCCAACCCGCTGGCGATGACCGTCGATTTCTTCTACGCGCTGCCCAACCTTGACGGCCTGCTCGTCCCCGGCCAGCGCGTCGAGGTGCAACTGCCGCTGGCCGAGTCGCGCGAGAGTTCGATCCTGCCGCGCTCGGCGATTGCGACCGACATCCACGGCGGCACCTGGGTGTACGAGCCGACCGCCGCGCGGACGTTCGTCCGCCGCCGCGTCGTCGTCGGGCACGTCACCGCCGACGACGTGGTGTTGAGCGCCGGCCCGCCGGTCGGCACGAAGGTCGTGATCGAAGGCGCGCAAGGCTTGTTCGGCGCGGAGACCGGCTTCGTCAAGTAACCTCGGGCGGTTCACCATGCTCTCGTCGCTGATTTCCGCGTCGATCCGCGGCCGGGTGGTCGTCGTCGCCCTGTGCGCCTTGCTCATCGGCTACGGTTTGCGGACTGCCGGCAACGCGCCGCTGGACGTGTTCCCCGAGTTCGCCCCGCCGAAGGTCGAGATCCAGACCGAAGCCCCCGGCCTCTCGACCGAAGAGGTCGAAAGCCTCATCTCGCTGCCGCTCGAAAACGCCCTCAACGGTACGCCGGGGATGAAGACGCTGCGCTCGAAATCGGTGCTGGGGCTGTCGTCCGTCGTCGTGCTTTTTGAAGAGGGCTACGACCTGCACAAGGCCCGGCAGTACGTCCAGGAGCGCGTCGCCGCCGAGGCGGTGCGCCTGCCGACCGTCGCCCGCCCCCCCGTGATCCTGCAACCGCTGTCGTCGCTGAGCCGCGTCATGAAGATCGGCGTGTCGTCGAAAACGGTGTCGCAGCGCGACATGACCGTGCTGGCGATGTTCACGATCCGCCCGAAGCTGATGGCCGTGCCAGGAGTCGCCAACGTCGCCATCTGGGGCCAGCGCGACAAGCAGTTCCAGGTACTCATCGACCCCGACCGGTTGCGGGCCGCCGGGGTCACGCCGGACGCCGTGTTCAAGGCGACCCAGGACGCCGTCGGCCTCGAATCGGGCGGATTCGTGGACACCCCGAATCAACGCCTCGCCGTAAGGCACCGGGCGGGGGTGCGGACGGTGGACGACTTGAAGCGGACCATCGTCGATTTCCGCGGCGGGGCACCGATCCGCATCGCCGACGTGGCCGAGGTCGAGATCGGCTCGCCGCCGGCCATCGGCGACGCCATCATTAACGACGTGCCCGGACTCTTGCTGATCGTCGAGAAGCAGCCCGAAGGCAACACGCTCGAAGTGACCCGCCGCGTCGAAGCGGCCCTCGAAGCCCTCAAGCCGGGCCTGACGGGGTTGGACGTGGACCCCACGATCTTCCGCCCCGCGACCTTCATCGAGCGCTCCATCAGCAACCTGAGCCACGCCTTGCTTATCGGCTGCGGCCTGGTCGCCGCGATTTTGGTGCTGTTCCTCTTCGACTGGCGCACCGCGTTCATCAGCTTGACGGCCATCCCGCTGTCACTGGTGGCCGCCGTCGTCGTCATCTCCGCGATGGGCCTCACGCTGAACACGATGGTCATCGCCGGGCTGGTGATCGCGCTCGGCGAAGTCGTCGATGATGCCATTATCGACGTGGAGAACATCACCCGGCGACTGCGTCTGAACCGCGCTGCCGGCAGCCAGATCGACCCAATGAAGGTCGTCCTCGACGCCTCGACCGAAGTGCGGAGCGCCGTGGTCTACGCGACGATGATCGTCATCATCGTCTTCCTGCCGATCTTTTTCCTCGACGGCATCGCCGGCTGCTTCTTCCGCCCACTGGCCCTGTCGTACATCCTCGCCATCCTCGCATCGCTCGCGGTCGCGCTGACCGTGACGCCGGCGCTGTCGTACATGCTGCTCACCGGCACGCGCGACCGCCACCGCGACGCCCCGCTCGCGGTGCTGCTGCGCCGGCTGTACCGCGTCACGCTGCCGGGGTTGCTGGCGCGGCCGTACACCGCACTCGGCGTGATCGCCGCGACGTTCGCCCTGAGTGCCGCCGGGGCGACGCACTTCGGCCAGGAGTTCTTGCCGGAGTTCCAGGAGACGGATTTCCTGATGCACTTCATCGAGAAGCCGGGCACGTCGGTCGAGGAAATGGACCGCATGACGATCCGCGCCAGCAAGGAGTTACGGGCCATCGACGGCGTCCGCAACTTCGGCTCGCACATCGGCCGGGCCGAGGTCGCCGACGAGGTCGTCGGGCCGAACTTCACCGAACTCTGGATCAGCATCGACCCGGCCGCCGACTACCCCGGCACCCTCAAGAAAATTCAACTTGCGATGGACGGCTACCCCGGCATGTTTTGCGACGTGCAGACGTACCTCAAGGAGCGCAGCAAAGAAGTCCTCTCGGGGGCGAGTGCGGCCGTCGTCGTCCGGCTCTTCGGCTCTGACATGGCCGTGCTGCGGGCGAAAGCCGCGGAGGCCGAGAAGGTGATGAAGACCGTCGATGGGGTCAAGGACTTGAAGGTCGAGTCGCAGGTGCTCGTGCCGCAGATCGAGATTCGCCTGCGCCCCGAGGCGGCCGAGCGCTACGGCTTGACCGCCGGGCACGTCCGCCGGGTGACGACGATGCTGCTGCGCGGCGCAAAGGCGGGCGAGGTGTACGAGGGCCAGGCCCGCTTCGACGTGGTCGTCTGGGGCGTCCCCGGCGTCCGCAACGACATCGCCGCGCTGCTGACACTCCCCATCGACACGCCGACGGGGGTGCAGGTGCGGTTGCGCGACGTTGCCGACGTGCTGGTGGTGCCGATGCCCAACGAGATCAAGCGCGAAGCGGCCAGCCGCCGCATCGACATCACCTGCAACGTGACCCCCGGCCGCGACCTCGGCAGCGTCGCCGCGGAAGTCGAGCAAAAAGTCCGCGCCCTGAGCTACGAGCAGGGCTACCACCCCGAGTTCCTAGGCGAGTTCGCGGCGCGGCAGGCGTCCACCCGCCGGCTCTACGGCCTCGGCGTGCTCGCGCTGCTGGGCATCGTGCTGGTGATTTACTCCGACTTCGCGTCGTTACGGCTGACGCTGATTGTCGCCTTCACGCTGCCGTTCGCGCTCGTCGGCGGCGGGGTCGGCGTCCACCTGACCGGCGGCGTGCTCTCACTGGGGTCGCTCGTCGGCTTCGTGACGGTGCTGGGCATTGCCGCCCGCAACGGCATCATGCTGGTGAGCCATTACCGCCACCTCGAAGACGAAGAAGGGGAGCCGTTCGGGGAGAACCTCGTCCGCCGCGGCTCCGAAGAGCGCCTCGTGCCAATTCTGATGACGGCCCTGGCCACCGGCCTGGCACTGCTGCCACTGATCGTCAGCGGCCTCAAACCCGGCCACGAGGTCGAGTACCCGCTGGCCGTCGTGATCTTGGGCGGCCTGACGACCTCGACGCTGTTGAACCTGTTCCTCCTGCCGCCGATCTACCTGCGGTTCGGCCGACGGACGGCGGCGACGAACGGCGTTAACCCGATGCCTCCCCGGGCATGAAGTCGCAGGATTTACTGGGCGATGCTACGGTGACCCGTGCCGACCCGGTCGCCAAAATTGTGACCGTGGGCGAAGAGACGACGGCGGATAAGCATACATAACATACATTATCGGACCCTTCGATTTGGCGAGTACTTGCGGCGGCTTGCTCGGATGGCACTGTAGGTCCGATAACATAAATTATGTTCACTCGGCGTCTCGGCCATTTTTACTCTCTCTATCACGACCGGGTTCCTGGTCGATCCTGCGCCAGTGAGGCCCGTCACCGGTACACGCCCATCGCCCGGAACTTCGCGTATCGGGCGTCCAGGAGTGCCGGCGTACTCAGAACCGTCAGCTCGCGCAGGTTCCGCGTCAGATGCGTCTTCAACGTCGCCGCCATCTCCCGCGGGCTGCGGTGGGCACCGCCGACCGGCTCGGGGATCACGTCGTCCAAGACGCCGACTTTTTGCAAGTCCGCGGCCGTCATGCGCAGCGCCTGTGCGGCCCGCGGCTTGGTCTCTTCGTTCGCCGTCTTCCACAAGATGCCGGCACACCCTTCGGGACTGATGACCGAGTAGTACGCGTACTGGAGCATCGACACGCGGTCGCCGATGCCGATGCCGAGCGCCCCGCCGGACCCCCCTTCCCCGATCACCGTGCACACGACCGGCGTCGGCAGTTGGGCCATTTCGATCAGACTCGTGGCAATGAGTTGTGACTGGCCCCGTTCTTCCGCCCCGATCCCGGGGTACGCGCCGGGCGTGTCGATCAAGCAAACGACCGGGACGCGGTACTTGGCGGCCAGTTTCATCTTCGACATCGCCTTGCGATACCCTTCGGGGTGCGCGCACCCGTAGAAGCACTGCTGGCGCTCGGCCAGCGTCCGCCCCTTCTGGTGGCCGACGACGAGCACCTTGTAGTCGCCCAAACGGGCGAACCCGGTGCGCATGGCCCGGTCGTCGCCGAAGGCCCGGTCGCCGTGCAGTTCCAAGAACTCGTCGAACACGGATTCGAGGTAGTCGGCCGTCTGGGGCCGGGCCGGGTGGCGGGCGACCAGGACGGTTTCCCACGGCGTCAGCCGGGCGTATCGGGCTTTAAGCAGTGTCCGGACTTGCGCCCGCAACTGTTTGATTTCTTCGTTCGGTGACCCCGCCGGTTCCGCCCGTTCGAGGTGGAGCAGAGTCTGTTCCAGGTCGTGGATTTCTTGTTCAAACGGCAACGGGGCTGGGAGCATGACCGTCGAGCTTCCGAGGGTTGGGGCGAATCGAACCGGCACCGACACCCGCTCACATCTGATCTTCGTCGTCTTTTTCGGCCAGTGACTTATAAACGCGCAACTTCTTCAATTCGATCAAAACTTCGTGGAACGACGCGGGCCGCTGGTCCGGGTTCTTGGCCAACAGCTTGAGCAGGTAGTTGCCGAATTCTTCCGTAACGTCCGCATTGTAATAGATCGGCGATTGGGGCTTTTCCTGAAGGTGCTTCTTCAAGAGTTCGTTCATAGTCGCACCGCGAAACGGCGGCCGACCGGCTGTCAACTCGTACAGGGTCGCCCCGTAGCTGTAAATGTCGGACCGCCCGTCGAGGATGCGGCCGGTGATTTGTTCGGGGGATATAAAGCTTGGGGTTCCTTGCGGCTTGCCGGGCCGGTTGAAAAGCCGGGCCAAGAACCCTTTCTGCACGGTTTTGGCGATGGCAAAGTCGATGATTTTCGTCTGTCCGACGGCGTTCGATAAAATGTTGTCGGCCTTGATGTCACAGTGGACGACCCCCTTGGCGTTCATGTAGGCGAGGCCGGTGGCGATTTGCTTGAAGATTTTCTTGGCGTTGACCTTGAGGAACTCCTTGTCCCGTGGGTCTTTCGACAGCAAGCGGTTCCGCAAGCTCCCCGCCGGGAAAAACTCCATAATGAAGTTGGGAGTCGTCTCGGACTTGCTCACCTTGATGATATTGATGACATTTTCGTGCCGGAGTTTCTCGCCGATCGCCGCCTCGTGGAACAAAATGCGGCGGTGTTCCTTGCTGCTGGCGAACTCGGGCAGCAAGATTTTCATGGCGAAGTGGCGACCGCTCCGTGGCTCGATGACCTCGTACACTTGAGACGTCTGCCCCGTCTGGAGCAGCGACCTCAACTTGTACTCGCCGACCATCTGGTTGCCTTCGCTCATGCCTGCGAACCTTCCTGTGCGATTCTTACTTCAGTTCGCGCGCCGAAACTCTCGAAAGTCGAATGCCTACCAGTATTCTTCAAAGTGGATGTTGCCCTTGAGCTTGGCCGCGGCGTTGTCGGCCTGGAAGCCGCGCTTCTCGAGGATTTCGATCACGCCCGTCGGCTCCGGGTAATTGCGGACGCCGGTCTGCTTGTCCTTGACGGGCACGCCGATCATCTTCGGGTTGCCGCACAGGTAGACGTGCGACTTCACCGGGTCGAGGGGTGCCCCGAGGGCTTCTTCGAGTTCGCCGCTGGTGATGCAGTCCTGGATGTAGACCTTGCGCGTCATATCGGGTTCGCGGGTGGTCAAGCCGAGGTACTTGTAGTTCGGGTACTGCTCCATCAACCGCCGGTGCGTGTCGAAGTACCCGAGGTCTTTGCGGAGGCGGACGCAGCAGGCTTGAACGATGTTTCCGGTGTGTCCCTTGCGGAGCAGGTCCCAGACGATCGCGTTGTGCGGGGCCTCGCCCGTCCCCGTGCCGAGGAGGACGACGTTTTCGCCCGGCTTGACCAGCTCGGACGTGAAGTGGCCGACGATCTTTTCGCCCATGCTGAGCCGGTCGCCGGGCTTGAGCGCGAACAGGCGGGGGGTGAGCGCGGGCACGCGACCGTCGAAGTTCTCGCGGACCAAGACGATGTAGAACTCGACGAAATCGTCCTGGGCCATGTCGCGGAGGTGGCCCGGTTGCTGATAGATGCTACTGCTGATGGAGTACGAGCGGCGGACTAACTTCGTGAGGTCTTCGGTTTTGAGGTTCTCCGCCTGGCAGCCATCGACGCGGGCTTCCCAATTGCCCAGGCCCAGGGCGCAGTATTGGCCGGCGAGGTAGGCCGGGCGGGGGAAGTCGGGTTTGACGCGTAGGATCATCAAGTCCGGGTGAACTTGGTCGAGGTGGACGACGGTGCTGTTGTACCGCAGTTTGCGAAGGTCCGCCATTTCGTCAGTCGTCATCCGCGCGTCCTTGAGCCAGTCTGTCGAACGAGTTGAAATGGCCCCGCTAAGGGGCGCTAAGAGAAGTATACCAACCGAGTCGGATTGCGTCCGGGCACTTTGAAGGCGCGCCGGATAATTGCCGTGAATCGACGGGATCAGTTGGTCGTACGGACCACGATCAAGACGGGCGTCGTCCCCGCCTTGCGGTCGCCGCGTCCGGTAAGGAAGGCCTTCACTTCAGCGGACGCGGTCGGAGTCGTCCGGGCACTCGCCGGGGCGTAGGTGAGCAAGATCGCGGCCTTCACCGGCTTGCCCATAGCAAGGGCGACTTGATCGACGGTCGAGGCTTTGACGGAGTTGGGCACGGCGGCGACGATTCGCTTCGAGAAGTTCGGTTCGACGCCGAGGAGGTCCCGGAGGTCGCGGGATTCGGGGCCGGCCGCGGTCGTCAGGTGGGCGGCACCGAACGGGGCGTCTTTGCCGGCCTCGCGGTTCAGGATGGCCACCTGGTCGAGCCACTTGGCCAGGTCGTCCGCCGTCAGGGACTCGGCGTACACGGCCCACACCAGGGCTTGGTTTTTCTTGATCCGTTCGGCCGTCAACCCGTCAACGGCCACCGTCACGCCGGCATTTGTCGCGGCCGTTTGCAGGGCCTGGATGCCGCGGAGCGTGTCCCGACTGAACAGGTCGAGCCGGACGGCCGGGGACGAACCGACTTCCGCCGCCGTCAGCGTGCGGACTTCGGGCAGGTCGAGTTTCGACGCGGTCGTCAGGATCGGGAGGCGGATGTCGAGAGTCGCGAGATTCGGCCGCTGCTGAAACGCGCCGGAGCCGACGATCTCTCCGGCCGGGCGAACGCGGGGTTCCGGGGCGAGTTCCGGGGCGAGTTCCGGGAGAGACGGCGATTCGACGCGGGCAAGCTCGATAGGCGTCGCTTCGCGGGGGGTCGGGAGTCCGGTCTCGGGCAAGTCGGCGGGTCGGGAGGCGATCAGTGCCGGTTTCACGGAGGGGTCGAGGGAATTCACCGCGGGCAAGCGCGCCGTCTCAGTCGGACGGTTCGCACCGGGGCGGGCGGACTGCTGCGCGGCCCAGAAGGACGCGCCCGTGACCGCCAACAGGGTCGAAGCCGCGACCGCGTACGGCAACCAACTCCGGCCGGGCCGGGCCGGGACTCGCACGGTAACCGACGGGGCGACCGGGGCCGGAGCCGCGGCGATGGCCCGCAGGATGTTCGCCGTGCGGCGCGCCGGGAGCGCCGCCCGGGGGAGTGCGTGCAAGCGGGTCGCTTGCGACTGGAGGGTCTGGAACAGCGCGACGGCGTCGCACGAGTCGGAAAGCAGAGCGCGGAAGGCGACCTCTTCGGCGGGCAAAAGCCGGCCGCCGACGGCGTGGGAAATCAGTTCGCGTTGGAGTTCGGTCAGCATGTCGCTCGGGCCTCGACCCATCTCTATGTGTGGGAGCAGTTGTCGCTCGGTCTAGCCCTTCGACGCCGCGGGCGGGAACTGGTTCCCGAATTCAGGTTCCAGGAACTCTTTCAACTCCAGCCGCGCCCGGTGAATACGGCTCCGCACGGTGCCGATCGGAACGCCGACGATGTCCGCGATCTCTTCGTACTTCAGCCCGTCGATGTCCTTGAGGACGAGAACGGTGCGGTGGTCGGCGGACAGGCGGTTCAGGGCGACCTGGAGCACTTCTTCGTCCTCGGTGCGCTGCAGCGCGAGGCCCGGCCGTGTCTCTTCCGAGTGATCGACGGGGTCGATGGAGGCGTCGCCGTCGCGAGCACTTTCGAGGCTCACCAACTGCTTGCGACGGCGCTTCAAGCTGACGGCCGTGTTGAAGGCGATGCGGTACAGCCAGGTGAAGAACTCGGCGTCCCCCTTGAACGAGCCGAGGGAGACGTAGGCGTTGATGAACGCGTCCTGGACGGCGTCGGCCGCGTCGTCGTGGTTGTCCAGGATGCGGACGACGGAGTTGAACAACCGGTCCTGGTAGCGGACGACCAGTTCCCCGAAGGCGTCGGTCCGCCCGGCCAGGCACTCCGAGATCAGGCGTCGGTCGCTTTCGTTCACGTCGTGTTGGGAGTCCGGGCCGTGCGGGAGGGAAGCCGGGGCGGTGCCAGTGTAGCCCGTCGCCGCGGGTTAGTCGAACCGCCCGCCGCGGAAAGACGCCCGCGCTGGACGGAGCGTGTGCTAGATTGAGGCGTCTCAACTCCCTGCCCCCGACCTCCTTGCGGAGAACTTCCCATGCGGCTGCGGCGATTTACCGTCCTGGTGTTGAACGCCACGATCGCGGGCGCATCGCTCGCCCAACCGCCGGCCCCGAAGCCGACCTGGGTCTACGGCCACGACTTGCGGGCGCGGAAGGGCGGCACCACCGACTTCGACAAGGACACGCCGAAGATCGGCGTCGAGTTCTTCAAGGACGACGCCTCCGGGTCGGTGATCGCCGTGACGCAAGCGGGTGCCCTGGCAGTGACACCCTCCGCCAGTGTCACGGGCGGCAAGAAAGCCCCGTGGCTGTTCGCCCACGACCTCGGGTCGCGCAAGGGGGACGAAGTGAAGTTCACGCCGGATACCGTCAAGCTCGGCGTCGAGGCGTTTAATGACCTGGCGACCGGCAAGATTCTCTACCTCAGCGAGAAGGCGACGGCGGCGTTCGCGGATTCGCCCCCCAGCACGGTCACCATCAACCCGCCGGTTTGGCACCACGCGCTGATCGTCAAGGTCCGCGGGGCCAAGGAGACGGACTTCACCAAGGACACCAAGAAGTTCGGCGTCGAAGTCTTCAAGGACGGCAACACGGGCGGGCTGATTTACGTGTGCGAGTCGGCCTCGATCGCCACCTCCCCTGCCCCGCCGACGGCCCCGGCGGCGAACAGCGTCAAGGCCCCGAAGGCGCTCTACGGCTTGACGATGCGGTGCCGCAAGGCGAGCGAAAATGACTTCGGCCCGGACACGCGGACGTTCAGCGTCGAAGTCTTCCGCGACGAGAACACCGGCGGGCTGCTCTACATCACCGAGACGGGGGCCATCGCCACCGCCCCGGCCACCGAGTCGAAAATCGGCCTCGGCGTGGTATGGAAGTACGGCATGACGCTCAAGGCCCGGCCGGGCGGCGTCGCCGAGTTCGCCAAGGCCGCAGTTTACGGCGTCGAGGTCTTCCAGGACGGCAACACCGGCAACCTCGTCTACCTCGCCGAAACCGGCTCCATCGCCGTGCTGCCGAAGAAGCAGTAGTCGTCGGCCGACAAACGCGAAGGGCCGGGCGGGATGATCCCGCCCGGCCCTTCGCGTTTGCACTCACGCCGCCGGGGTCGCCGGTGCAGCGAAGCTCGCCCAGTACCGCTTGGGCGTGATGCCCACCATCACGAGGAGGCCGTGCAGAATCCAGAGGAAGGTGCAGAGCTGTTGCAACTCGTTACTGAACCCGTAGGCGTGCAGGCCGACGCCGAGTTGATTGGTGCCGAACCAACTCCACGTGGTAATCATATTGCCGACCATTGCCAGCACGGCGAAGCCGCGGTCCTTGACCAGCCCGGACCAGCGGGCGTGCAAGAGCAGGGCATTCCAGATGACGATGAGGACGGCCCCGTTCTCCTTCGGGTCCCACCCCCAGAATCGGCCCCAGGACTGGTCGGCCCAGATGCCGCCGAGGACTGTGCCGACGAAGCTGAACAGCACCGAAAAACAGACGACGCCGTACAGAATCATGCCGATCACGCGACCGAGTTCCATCGTCTTGATTCCTCCGCCGGCGGACACGTTCACCGTGCTGCGGAGGTACGGCGTCGCCACCCCGAGCGCGACGTAAATGACGCCAATCAGCCCGGCGACGTAGGTCGCGGAGTACCCGAGGGTGACGGTCGTGACGTGAGTCGCCAACCAGAAGTTGGTGTCCAGGACGGCGACCATCATTTCGAGCGTGTCGCCGCTCGCCGCGAGGTTGTGGGCGACGACGCTGGTGCTGAAGCCGATCAGCGCCCCGACGCCGTTGCCGAGGCCGATCGAGAAGATGCGTTCGACGAGGAGGCAGCCGATGACGGCGGCCCAGCCGATGAACACAGCGGATGAATACAGGTTCGTGACGAACACGAGCGGCCTGTCCATGAGGTACATACGGGCGAACAGGGTCGCCGTGTGGACCAGGCACGTCAACAGGAGGACTCCGAACGCCCCGCGGCGGAAGCCTTCGGCGACCCCGGGGTTGACCAGGTGCGTGCCGATGCCGGCGAGCGTGAGCAGAAACACGACCACGTACAGGCCGATGCACTTGTAGTACAGGGAGGTCCGGTTGAGGTACGTTTCGAGGCCGACCTGGAATCGCTGGCGGGGGGTCAGGGCCGCGCGGTTCAGGCCGTCGAGCGTGGCCAGGAGGCGGTTAAATTCGTCCGGCTTGCGCTCGCGGTAGGCCGCGAGCATGTCGGACCACAGCTTGTACGAGGGGTCGCCGGCCTGGATGGCTTCGCGGGCCACCTCGAGTTTTTGCGCCTTTGCGGACTGGGCCTCGGTGTACACGCCGTCGAAGACTTTCCGCTGGTCCGGGTTCATCTTCGTCGGGTCGCGCGGCAGGCCGAGTTCTTCCATCCGCTGGATCAGGTCGCGGACCATCTCCTGTTGAAATTGGTCTTCTGCCCGGTCCACCGTATTGCCACTGTCGGCGGGCTGCCGCCACGGTTTCCCGTCTTCCGGCGGCAGAATCAGGGCGTCCGTGCCCGCCATGACGGAGATGTAGGATTGAAGGTGGGTGGCGAGGTCGAGCACTTTGACGTCGTACAGGTCGCGCTCAAGTTTGGGCCGATTGACGACCTTGTTGGCGGCTTTTTTCAGGGCGTCGAACCGCGGCCTCAACTCGTCGAAGGAGTAGCGTAAGCCTTCGCGGCGTTCGACCTTCATCATTTCGAGCAGCCGGTCGTTCTCGATGCGGAAGATGCGGTACGCCGCCGCCGGGCCGAAATTGCCGGGCAGGCCGGTCATCGTCTTCAAGTACCACTCGATCGCCGGCCTCTTCTTGTCCGATTCGTCCTTGTACTCTTCGGTGTTGGTCAAAATGCGCAGGGTCACGTTGGCATGGGTTTCGAGCGGCTTGACGCGGCCCCCTTCGATGATCGGCAGCGCGCCGAGGGTCGCGAGATCGTACTTCGATTCGGCGGTGCGTGGGATCGCCGACCCGAGGAGGTAGAGGGCCGTCACCCCGACGCAGGTCCAGGCAACGACGCGACCGGTCGTCGGCACGTCACCGGTCGTCAACCGGACGCGCGGTTTGCCGAACACGACCCGGGACAGTACCTCGCCGGGCGTGCGGGCTTCTCCGACCGACTCATTCTTGACGACGGCTGGCGACCGCCCGGTCGTCACAAACGTGACGAGGCCGAGCGTAAAGTGCAGCAGCATTCCGACCGTGACCATCACGCACGACAGGTACGGCAACACCCACCCGGGGTTACGGACGACTTGTAGGATCGTACCCTTTTCGCCGGGGAGGACACCCGATTGAAAAAAGGTCTCGCCGTGGTGCCGCAACGGGTCGTTCATGGAGATCGTCACTTCACGGTCCGGGCCGCGATCCGGGCCGATATCGATGAGGCGAATCTTACTGGCGAAGTTCTTGGCCTTAATCGTGCCGAGGTACCGCTCGAAAGTGAAGTCAATCAATTCGAGCCGGTACGGCTTGTAAAAGCGGGTCTGACGGAGGGCCACTCCGAATGTCTTGCCATCGACCGTCGGTACTGGCTGATTATTCTTCAGAATCGTCGTCAACAGATAGACACCCAAGTCCTTGCCGTCGGGCTT
This sequence comes from Fimbriiglobus sp., assembly GCA_043745465.1. GTDB lineage: Bacteria > Planctomycetota > Planctomycetia > Gemmatales > Gemmataceae > Fimbriiglobus. Next base: position 8,328 of record JAYTSV010000058.1, on the reverse strand, counting down.
CGATTTGAAGCGGACGTATGCCGAAGCCGCGTCGATTTTCTGGTCGGTGTCGGTCCCCTTGACGACAGGCTGTTCAACGGCAATGTCTTGCAACCCGTACCCGGTCGTAGCGAGATTGGCCTGACCAGGGCCCGCTGTGACCAGATCGCTGTTCGTGTAAAACTTCAACACTTCCAAATCGACCGGAAGCGCAGGATGTGAGTACGTCTGCCCGGCCTGAAAAGCTTCGCGCACTTTGGCGACGGGAACCACCGTCACACTGTCTTCGTCCGAACCCTCTACCGGTGTGGTGAATGCAAATTCCTGGTTGCGAGTGTCTGAAGTGAACTCGGCCGAGCCGTTCTCGACGATGACCATGTTCTGCTCGACCTGGAACTCGCGGGTGATGTACTCGCCGACGAACAGGAGGAGGATGCCGCCGTGCAGGATGTAGATGCCGGACCGGCGGACGAGCAGTTTCAGCACGTCCCCGTAGGCTTCCGACTTCTTCGCCTTCTTGGCGGTGACGCGGATCAAGCTAATCAATTGCAGCGTGTGCGCGGCCAGCAGGTTGAAGAACATCGTGAAGCCGATGAGCTTGCCGGCCGGGAACGGCACCTTGGCCGACGTGGACCAGTCGGGCGGCACGGCGAAGAAGATTTGGCCGAACTGCACGGCCAGTTGCACGTCGATCCAGACGTACCACGACCAAAAGTACTGATCGACCACGCCCCAGATGCCGGCGTTCTTCTGGGCGATCGTGCCGAAGAAGACGAGTACCATCGACATGGCGAATAGCGACACCGTCAGCTTGAGCGACGCGATCGGCTTCAACAGCGTGATGAACGGGTGGACCGACAGCGGTTGCGGCTTGCGGGGGGCCGGGTCGGACATCGGCCGGTCGGCAGCGAGGGTACTCATGGGGCAATCTCCGGCCGCGGGGGAATCGGTTCGGGCGAGGGTGTTCGAGTCGCAAGCGGGGTTAGTTCTTGCCGGGCGGGACGCGCATCCGACCGGCGTTGGAGGCGGGGACGGCGGGGCCGCGGAAGTCGATGCGGTAGGCTTTCGTGTCGCCCAGGGTGATTTCCGTGACCGACTTCGGCAGGTCGCCCGCCGTCACTTCCGGCAAACCGACTTCGACCCGCCAGCGGTTGACGTTGGCCAACAGCGACCCTTGAATTTCGTCGGAGAGTGTCACCTGCGGCTTTTCAAACGGGCCGACGGTGAAGCTCTTGGGGACGTACTGACGGGGCGGATTCTCCGTCCAGCCGGCCGGCACTTTGTAGGTCGGAATCGCCTTGGGGTTCGTCAACCGGACGCTGGCGACGAACTCGTTGAACTTGGCTTCGGTCACCGTGACGCGATCGATCGCCCCCGAGAACTTGATGAACCGGGAGGCGTCCGGCCCGACGGGGATGATGACGCCGAGCATCCGCGACTTGTCGGTGCCGTCGGCGACGGGGGCTGGGACTTCCGGCGCGGGCGGCGGAAGTGGCGTCGGGGTCGGCGTCTCGCGCTTGGCGGTGTAAGTGCGGACTTCCTCGGGCGGACTGCACCCGGCTGAAACAAAGAGGCACACGCCTAGCCACGGCCAGGCACGCCGTAAAGTCTTCGCGGGCATTGTGGCGGTCTCGCGGGAGAGGTCTGTCGGCGGGAGTTCGGCGGGGCACTCCCATTGTTCAGGCCAACAGGGCGGGCGTCAAGCCACACCCACGCCGACATCCTCTTAACCGTTGACCTCCCACCGGGGCAACCCCCGCCGGCCGCGACGAAAGATGGGAGTTGTTTGCGTCGCGCGGGGGCCGTCCGTCGGAGCACTCTCGTGTTCCGCGCCACACTGGGCCGGCGGGGAAAATTGCGCCGCGCGTCGCACAATCGCCGGCCGCGATACATCCGGGAAACATCGGCATAAAGGCGTTGACACCGGGTTGCATCCCACCGGGCCTGTTCTAGCTTTGTGGCGACAGTGCCTGATCCTAATTGATTTCCTCGTGCACGGTGACACCCGATGTCCGTCCCCTCCTCCGTCGAAGAGTTGCTCCAACTCATCCGAAAAAGCGGCATGATCGAAGACGGCAAGCTCACGACCTATTTGCAGCGCCGGCAGATGGGCCGCGGCCTGCCCGAGGACCCGCGGGACGCCGCGAACTCGATGGTCGAGGACGGCCTCATCACCGACTTCCAGGCCGAACAGTACCTGCTCGGCAAGTGGCGTGGGTTCACCATCGGCAAGTACAAACTGCTCGAACGTGTCGGCGTCGGCGGCATGGGCCAGGTGTTCCTGTGCGAGCACATGTACATGAAGCGGCGCGTGGCCATCAAGGTGCTGCCGCCCGCGAAGGCCGAGCAGCCGGCCGCGCTGGGCCGCTTTTACCGCGAGGCCCGCGCCGCCGGGTCGCTCGAACACCCGAATATCGTCCGCACGCACGACATCGACCAGGACGGCAACCTGCACTTCATCGTCATGGAGTACGTGGACGGGTCGAACCTGCTCGACATGGTCAAGAAGTTCGGCCCGATGGACATCCGGCGGGCGTGCCACTACGTCCGCCAAATCGCCGTCGGCCTCGACTTCGCGTTCCGCAGTGGCATCATCCACCGCGACATCAAGCCGGGCAACGTGCTCATCGACCGCCGCGGCGTGGCCAAGATTCTCGACATGGGCCTGGCCCGGTTCTACAAGGACCAGACCGACATGTTGACCGTCAAGTACGACGACAAAATCGTCCTCGGCACGGCCGACTACGTCGCCCCGGAGCAGGTCGCCAACAGCCACACGGCGGACGTGCGGGCGGACATCTACGCGATGGGCGCGAGCTTCTACTTCTTGCTCGCCGGCCACCCGGCCTTCCCGTCCGGCAGCGTGTCGCAGAAGCTCTTGTGGCACCGGACCAAAGACCCGACCCCCATCCGCCAGATCCGCCCCGAAGTCCCGGAGGGCCTTGCCGTCGTCCTCGCCAAGATGCTGGCGAAAGACCCGAACGCCCGCTACCAAACCCCACTCGAAGTGGCCGTGGAACTCGACCGGTGGGCGACCGGGACCATCCCGGAACCGTTGATCGACGAGATGCCGAAGCTCAGCCCGGCCGCGATCGAGGACATCGTCCTGGACGACGCGAAACTACCGACCGAAAGTACCCTGCTGAAACGTGCGACGCCGGCGGGTGGGCCGCCGCTGAGCCAACTCGTGAAGCGGCTGTCCCCCGCCCCGGCTTCCGAGCTTGCCCCGAGGGTGTTCGCCACGGCGACCGCGACCGCCGTCGCCCCGGCGTTGCGCCAGTCCCGCGAAACCCCGCGGCTCGCCCCGGCCCCGCTCACCCAGACGAACCCGCGGCCGGTGCAAGCGTTCCCGCCGAGTCCGTTCGCCCCGCCGCCGCAAGAGGAGATTCAGACCCTGACGGCCGTGGGCCGTGAAACCATGCCGGCCGAGTTCTTGAAGCCCTCGGCGGAGGCCGGCGCGAATCCCGAAGACACGCTGATGCTGACCAAGATTTTCGGCAGCAACCCGAACAGCCGCGTGATGCTCTTCGTGGTCCTCGTGACGATGTGCGTGACCCTGGCGACCGGGCTGCTCGTGATGGTGCTCATCAAGTACGCCAACAAAGCCCCGGCGACACCGATCGGGGCACCCGCGTTGCCCCCGGCGGCGACGGCCAAGCCGTAGCGACGAGTCCGGCGAACGCCGAGCGTGCCCCGCACTGGTTTGCGGGGCACGCTCGCTTCGTCAGCTCGCGGCCCCTTCGGCGATGAGCATCCGTTCGAGGTGCGGCGGCCAGGCGAAGACTTGCGCGAGGCTCGCGATCGACTCGCCGAGTTGTGGGATGCGGGCCTCGTCCATCAGCCCGACTTGCTTCTGGGTCGCCAGCACGAGCGTCGGAATCCGCTCGACGGGCAGGCCCATCAACCGGCAACAGGTCGCGTCCACGGCGACGAGGTCGAGGCCCATGACGACCGCCCCGACGTGCTTGGCCGTGCCGTTGAGCGGCCCGTCCCCTTCCATGCCGATGATGCCGTCCACGATGGCGAAGTGCGGCGTGTGCGTGCACGCGATATCGACGATGCTGTTCGGGATGCCGCGCCAGTGCAGTTCGTTCTTCGGCCAGCCGTAGCAAATCCCCGGCAGCGTGCCGAACAGGTTCTTGAGGGCCAGCGTCGCCCCGGCCCAGTGGTGCGTCTTGAGCTTCGGCAGCGAGACGAGGACGTCGGCCGAGACGACGGTTTTCGACAGGTACAGGTACTCCAGGCCGGTCGTCCGGCCGAGGTTCGGCGTCTTGACCGGCTCGTCGTGGTTGATGTCCACGAAGTGGACGCCGTGCTTGCGGAGGACGTCGCCCAGCCCCGACTCGTTGACGAGGTACTGGACGTTCCGCCAGTGCCCCGGCCCCTCGGCGACGATGATTTCCGCCGCCCCTTCGTTTTTGAACAGTTGGATGACGGCGTCTACGAACCGCGGGTCGGTGTTGATGACCTTGTCGCGGTTGTACTCGACGAGGTTCGGCTTCAAGACGACCCGCTTGCCCGCGACCGGCAGGTGCGTGCGGAAGTGCTCGAACTGCTTCGTCAGCACGCCGAGGAGGTCGCCGTCGTAGTCGTCGGCCCGGCCGATGTGAACGGCGGACGACGCCGGGAAGCGCCGCAGGGTGCTGATCCCGCTCATCATGAAGCCGAACAGTTTCGACTTCACTTTATCGCCCAGCGACTTGGCCTCCGGCTTCTCGGCGAATTCGGACGGGTCGGACTGCGTCCGGGTCGCCCCGAGTTTTTCCCCGGTGCCGACGACCGGCACGTCCGCGAGCCGGAACGGGTTCCGCGACTCGGCGTCGAGGGCCATCGCGGCGAGGGCCAGCCGCAGCGGCCCGCAGCCGAGGCCGTCGGTCATCGGCAGTTCGACCGCCAGCGCGTCCCGGATGCGGGCGTCGATTTTCGGCAGGGCGTCTCGGGTCGCGCCGTCGGAAGCGTGGCAACTGAGGGCCAGCTTGACCCACGCCAGGTGTTCGAGGTCGGTCGTCTTGGCCGCGTGGACCCGCAAGTAGCCGGCCGTCGCGTCGATGACCGGGGCGGTGACGCCCTGAAGAGCGAGGAGCATCACGGCCGTCGGCCCGGGGATCGGCTCGGTCGGCTTGCCCAGCACGACGCGGTTGCCGTAGTTGACGCCGCCGGTGTCGAAGGCGCGGTCGATGATCAGCCGCAAGCCCTCCCGCACGCGCGGGTGCCCCCCCTGCCCCGCCGACCGCAGCGCCAGGCAGGCCCACGAGGTCGGCTCGACCCACGAAAACGTGTTCTCCGCCCACGGCCAGCCGAGCAGTTGCAGGTCGATGTCGAGCATGTCCTCGACTTCGGGGTCTTTCTTGACGATCCGGCCTTCGAGCGACAGCAACCGCGCGGCGATCTTGCCCTGCTCGCCCGCGTCGGCGTTGACGGCCCGTTTGGCGAACAGCACCAGCGCCGTCGGCCACACCGCCTGCGGCCGGCCCCGGGTGAGCCGATAACTGCCGTCCGGGAGTGCCTGCGCGGCCAAGAAAACCAGGGCTTTGCACAAGATCGCTTCGTACTTGGCCGGCTCGGCCCCGAGGGCCGCGAGGGCCAGGCACGTCGGTTCCAGGTGGCCGGCCTGACCGGGGTGGTAGCCCCAACCGCCGTCGGCGGCCGCCGAGTTCGCCAGTCGGTCGCGGAGTTCGGCAGTCGTCATGGCGGTCGGTCTCGCGGTGGCAGCGGGGAACACTGTCCTACCATAGCCTATCCCCAGCCCCGAAGCGTACCCCCGGAGGCCCGCGATGCGCGTCGCCCACTTCGATTGTTTCAACGGCATCAGCGGCGACATGGTCCTCGCCGCCGTCCTCGACGCCGGCGTCCCCGAGGCGGCGATTCGCGCCGCCATCGCCTCGCTCGGCCTGCTGATCGCGCTCGAACTGGAGCGCGTGAAAACGTGCGGGATCGCCGCGCTGCACGTCACCGTCGTCGCGGCGGACCAGGAAGATTACCGCTTCCTGCACGACGTCGAAGCGATCATCGCCAAGTCGTCGCTGACCCCGAGGCAGCGCGAATTGGCTTCGTCGATCTTTCGCAAACTGGCCCACGCCGAAGCCGCCGTCCACGGGATGCCCGTCGAGCGCGTCCACTTCCACGAGGTCGGGGCACTCGACAGCATCGCCGACATCCTCGGGGCCGCAGTCGGCCTCGACCTGTTGGGCGTCGAGAAGTTTACCAGTTCGTCCGTCCCGACCGGCAGCGGTAGCGTGAAGTGCGCCCACGGCGTGATGCCGGTCCCCGCGCCGGCGACGCTCGAACTGCTCAAGGGCGTGCCACTCGCGCCATCGGTTGTGAAGGGCGAGTTGACCACGCCGACCGGTGCGGCGATCCTGACGACCGTCGTCACCGAGTACACCGATGCCCCGGCCATGACGATCGAGCGCGTCGGCATTGGCGCGGGCACGAAAGACTTTCTCGACCGGCCGAACATCCTGCGATTGCTCGTCGGCATGACGCAGGCCGGCCCCACTTCTGACACGGTCACGGTCCTTGAGACCAACCTCGACGACGTGCCGGGTGAGATCGTCGGCTACTGCGTCGAGCGGCTCTTCGAGGCCGGGGCATTCGACGCATTCACGCTGCCGATCCAAATGAAGAAGCAACGGCCGGGAGTGCTATTGAGTGTCATCTGCGACGCGGCCGACGTGGCGAAGCTCGAAGCGATCCTATTCGCGGAGACGGGCACCTTCGGCGTCCGCCGAACGACCGCGACGCGGAGCAAGCTGACGCGCGAAACCATCCGCGTGGCTACGCCGTGGGGCGAGGTGCGGGCGAAGCGTGGCGACCGCAGGGGGCTGACGGTCGTGACGCCGGAGTACGAGGATTGCGCGAAAGTCGCCCGCGAACAGGGCATGCCGTTGCGGGTCGTGTACGACGAGGTCCGTCGGCTCACCGCGTCAACTCGTGAGGGGCCAGGAGCGTGAACGGCTCGGCCGGGACGTTGCGCAGGACGAAGTAAGCCACCAGGACGACGAGGAACACCGCCGTCACGCGGGCGTGCCACTTCGGGGCGAACCACCGACGCGGGGTCGTGCCCCAAAGCCACGCCCAGACTTGTTGCAGCCCCCAGACTGTCACGAACGGTAAGGCGATCAGGCCGAGGGCGTTGTACGCCGCGGCTTGCGACAGGTCGCCCTGAACGACGGCGGAAGCGAAGCGGGTCATGCCGCAGCCGGGGCAGTGCAGGCCGGTCAGGCTGTGCAGTTGGCACTTCGGGTAGAACGGCGACGTGGCCGGAGGGAACTGGGTCAGGACGGTGCCGGCACCGCCGAGCAGGGCCGCGACGACGACCAGGATGCCGGCCTTGACGAGTCGCCGTTGGCGGGGGGTCGGGGGCATGTCGGGGGGTCGCCTCTTGAACTTTCCGCGCGGGTCCGTGTCTTACTCGCAACGCCCCGCGGTGTCCCGCAAGTGCTGAGGTTTGACATGCTCTCTTCGACCGAGATTCGCCAGCAGTATATCGACTTCTTCGTGAAAAAGTGCGGCCACACGTTCGTCCCGTCCAGCCCCGTCGTGCCGCACGACGACCCCACACTGCTTTTCACGAACGCTGGGATGAACCAGTTCAAGCCGTACTTCCTCGGCACCGAGAAGCCGAAGTTCACCCGGGTCGTGAACACGCAAAAGTGCATCCGCGCCGGCGGCAAGCACAACGACCTCGACGACGTGGGCCGGGACACCTACCACCACACCTTTTTCGAGATGCTCGGCAACTGGAGCTTCGGCGACTACTTCAAACGCGACGCCATCACCTGGGCTTGGCAACTGCTGACAGAGGTCTGGAAGCTCGACCCGGCCCGGCTGCACGTGACCGTCTTCGAGGGCGACCCCGCGAACGGCATCCCGCGCGACGACGAAGCGGCCGACCTCTGGAAGTCGGTCGGCGTTCTCGACGGGCACATTCACCTCGGCAACGCCAAGGACAACTTCTGGGAGATGGGCGAGACCGGCCCGTGCGGCCCCTGCACCGAGGTGCATTTCGACCGCACCCCCGACAAGTCCGGCGGCAAACTCGTCAACGCGAGCAGCCCGGACGTGATCGAGATTTGGAACAACGTCTTCATCCAGTTCAACCGCAACTAGGACCGCAGCCTGACGCCGTTGCCGGCGAAGCACGTCGATACGGGGATGGGCTTCGAGCGCATCTGCGCGGTGCTGAACGGCGTGCCGAGAAACTACGACACGGACGTGTTCACGCCGCTCTTCGCGGCGATCCAAGCGGCGACCGGCGCACGGCCTTACGGCGGCAAGCTCGACGACCTCACCGACACGGCGTACCGCGTCATCGCCGACCACATCCGCACGCTGACGTTTTCGCTC
>JAYTSV010000057.1:0-8818 GCA_043745465.1 Fimbriiglobus sp. | reverse complement strand
GGCCGTAGGCGGCGGCGTCGATCTCCTTGATGCCCTCGAACACCGCGATCGCCTCCTTCAGGCGGCCGAGTTCGGCGAGCAGGTAGCCGAGCGCGGTGCGCCACTGCGCCACCGGGTCGCCGGACTTGGCCCACGCCGTGAGGCTTTCTTCGAGGTCTTTCGGCAGGTCGAGGGCGATCAGCAACTCGTACTTCGCCTGCTTCCAGCCGTCGTTCTTCGGCTGCGCCGCGATCCCGGCGTCGAGGGTGGCCCGCAACTTCGCCACCGCCTCGGGCTTGATCGCCGCGCGGGTGACGGCGTGCAGCGCGAGCGCGACGGCGCGGGCCTGCAACTCGAAGGCGAGCAGTTGCGCGGGGGTGACCTCGGCGTCCTCGGCGGGGGCGGCAAGCGGGGCGGCCCCCAGGAGCGTGAAGAGTTCGGCCGCAATCGCGTTCGGGTCGGCGTCGTGCTTGGCCTGGGCCGTCAGCCGTTCGAGCGTCGCCCACGGCTTGAGCGCGGCGGGGTACGTCGCCTCGCGCTTGACGAGGCGGTCGATGAGTTCGCCGCGGGCCTGGCGGGTGGCCTCCTCGCGCTTGGCCTTCAACTCCGGCCGCGTCAGCCGCTCCGGGTTCTTGACCTCGGCCTGGAGCGCGGCGGTGCGGGCCTGGAGCGACCAGTCGTCGAGCTGCATCAGGCGGGCGACGGCGTCGGCCGGTGACACCGACTTGTCACCGTCGCCGGCCAGGAACGCGGGCACGAGGTCGTAGGCCTCGTTGACGCGGGCGTCGTTGGCGGGGAAGTTTTGCAACTCGGCGAGCAGTTGCGCCTGGAGCCACGGGCGGTACTTTGCCGGCGCGGCCTTGAGCCGCTCGCGGGTGAACGCCAACGACTCCTCGGAGCCGAGCCGGCTCCGCAACAGTTGCGTGAGTTGCTGGCCCAACTGGTGCTTGGCATCGTCGTCGGCGACGGTCGCCCAGCGCGCTTTGACGGCGGCGGCCAGCTTGACCCAGCGGTCGCGCTCGACGTTCTGGACGTTATTGAGCCACTGCAGGTCGGCGGTCAGGCGGGGCAGCGGCCGCTCGGCGACCCCGTTGAGCACGCGGTCGAAGAGTTCCACGAACAGCTTCGGGCCGGCGTCGGTCTGCTGGAACAGGTTGTTGCCCAGGATCACCTCGGCGAGGCCGGTCGGCTTCTCCTGGGCGAAGAAGAATCGGGCCGCGTCCACGAGCACCGGCACCCACTTGGGGTCGATGCGGTCGGCCGGCAGGTGGTCGGCCTGGCCGGTCACGTGGCGGATCGCGGCGCGGGCCTTCGCCACTTGCGCGGGCGTCGGCGCGGCGACTTTCGCCTCGGCGATCCACTGCGCGACGAGCACGTCGGCCTTCGCCGGGGCGTCGGTGCGGACCAGCGCCGAGAGCAGTTGCCACGCGGCCCCCTCCTCCTCGGGGGCGAAGTTCAGCCACGCCGTGCATGTGTCGAGCTTCGCCGGCAGCTTGCCCTCGCGCTCCTGGAACTCGGCCAGGATGCCGTAGAGTTGCGCGACCTCGCCTTTCTCCCAGGCGTCCTTGGCGGCGATTTGCTCGCGCAGCCCGGCGTAAGCCGCTTCGCGCTCGCCGCGGTCGAAGAGCAGTCGCACGTACAGCACGCGGTGGGCGAAGTTGGTCGGGTCTTCGGCGACGAGCGCCTTCAGGTAGTCGAACGCCTCGGCCCCGTCGCCGGCGTTGATGAGGGCGTAGTAGGAGAGCGTCACCCAGTCGCGGCGGGTGCCGTGCGTCACCGGCAGCGCGGCGAAGAGGCCCGCGAACTTGTCGCGCAACTGCCGCTGCTCGGGGTAGCTGAGGACGTTCGCGGCCTGCTGGGTGATCCACTGCGCCTGAGCGATGCGGTCGCCAGGCGTCGGCAGCGCTAGCACTTCCGGCACCGCGGCGAGCATCCGCTGGCGGGCCTCCTCATTGCGGCGGCTCGCCAGTTGGAACGCGATGCGCAGCCAGGTCAGCCCCGGCTTGCCGGCTTCGAGCTTGTCGATGGCGTCGAGTTCGGCCGCCACCTCCTCGAAGCACTGGTACGCCAACGCCTGCCGCAACAGCGCGAAGCGGTCGTCAGTCGTCGCCTTGCCGGCGATGACGGCGGCCTTCGCGGCGGCGAGTTTCGGGAACGGCAGCCGCTGCACGATGCACTTCGCCAGCGGGGCCGTCAGCGCGTCGAACGCCTTGGCGAACGCGCCGTCGTCGGCCTCGGTCACCGTCTGTGTGGTGCGCGACTGCACCTTGCCCGCGGTCGCCGACTCGATCGCCGTCGCCCACCACTGCCCGCGGACTTGCACGAAGTCGCCGAAGGTCGTGACCGTCGTCGAGGGCGCGCCCTCGTAGCTCGACTCGACGCGGGTCACGACCTTCTTGGCGGGGTCGATCGTGACGCGGACGACGTGCCGGCCGTCGGCCGACGTGACCACGATCACCGACCCTACTTCAACCGTCGCGGTGCCGCCGTACTGCGCCCACAGGGGGGACATCGACTGGTCGTAGCCGTTGACCGGCGGGTGCGTAAGGTCGGCCGGCTTGGCGTCGCGGCGGCGGGCGAGGTTGAACGAGGCGTTGACGGTGAAGCGGCTCACGCCGTCGCACCAGTCGATCGCGGTCGCGGTCACGTCGGTGCCGTGGCGGGTGGCCCAGCGCTTGGGGCTGAATAGCTCCGTCGAGCGGTGTTCGCCGGTCGCCTGCCGAGGGCTGAAGTACTGCGTCATGCGGTCAATCGTCAGCCCGCCGGGCAGGGCGGCGAGCGTCGGCCGGCGGAACACGAGGATCGCCAGGTCGGTCGCCTCCTTCGCCCAGGGCGACTTCGCCGCCGCGTCGGCCGGCACGCCGGGCAGGGTCGGGAACAGCGCGTCGATGGGCGACGGCTGCGGGTAGACCGGGCGGTTCACGGCGGGTGACCTGAAGTAGAACTGGCGGTCCTCGCCGAATTGCAACTCGATGCCGCGCTCCCGTTGACGCGAGAAGCGGCTGCCCACCGACTTCGCGGCCGCTTCAAGGCCGTAGCCGAGTTCACTCCGCTTGTCGGATATTTCGCCCATCAACTGCAGTTCGGGCAAGTCCATCTCAACGCCGTCGAAGGAATCGCGTAGCTCCTTGCGACCCAGTTGCCGCCGTCCGCCCGCCTCGTCGAACGCCCAATTCTTGTCGCCCTTCGCGTCCACCTCGCCGTCGTGGAGTGCTTCGTTGACGACCCTAACCGTGTTCTCGACCTCGACCGAATCGGACAAGCCCTCTGTCCGGCTCATCAGCACCTTGTCGAGCGATCTGGGGAGGTCGTCCGTCACGCCAAAACTCAGGCCGCTGTCGCTGGCGGACAAGTCTGTCCGCAGCCCGAGGCTCCAAGAGTTGAAAGTGCTCAATCGCCTGGTCTCCGGCCGGCCGTGGGACATCAGCGGCGGGCGGTTGAGGTTGGCGAGGCGGTTCATCACGGTGCGGCGGAGGCCGGCGCGCCAGAGGCCGGCGAGCTTCATCTGCTCGCGGGCCAGGGCGTAGGTCGCCTTCGCCTTGCCGTCGGCGAAGAACTGCTCGCCGTCGCGCATCTCGAAGCGGCGCTTCACGCTAAAGCGCGCGCGGTCGGCGTCGCTTTCGAGGACCAGGAACGACGTGTACGGGGTCATGATGTGGAACTCCTCGCTCAGCCCGATCACGTCGTCCTTCGTGGCCGGCGTTTGCGGGCCTTCGAGCAGCTTGTCGAGGTGCAGCCGCGCCCAGAGCCGCGGCAGGAACGAGTTCCCGGCCTCGGCGTCCTTGAGCGTGACCGGGGCCGTGAAGCGGACTTCGCGGCCGGCCTGCGTGCCGGTGACGACGACCTCGCCCCGCTGGTCGGTGCCCTCCGGCAGGTAGCGGCCGAGCAGGATTTGTTGCGTGCCGGGGGTCAGGTTCGGCAGCACCTCGGGGTAGACCTTGGCCGTCTTCAGCCCGGTGAACGCGACCTTGACGTTGCGCACCGGCGGGCGGGTGACCTCGCCCAGAATGTCGAGCGCGACCTTGGTCGGGGTTTGGTCGCCGCCGACGCGGCGGCTCGACCCGCCGCCGAGCGACGCGAGCTTCGCCATGACGCCCGACTCGAAGCTGCTGCCTAGCGCGACGGCGTGGACCGTGACCGGCTTCGCAGCCAGCCGGTACGCTTCGTCGAGGCGAACCGCGGCCGCCTGCGGGTCGGCGACGACGGTGCCGGCGACGCCGTCGCCGAGGTAGACGACGTGCGTGCCGGGGGCCGACTGCGCCAGCACCGCGGTTAGCCCGCCTTCGAGGTTCGACCAGCCGAGCGACGCGCGCTTGGCCAGGAAGTCGCGGGCGGCGGTGACGTTCTCCGGCGTCGCCGGCGTCGGCTTGCCGAAGGCGAACAGCGTCTGCACGTCGGTCACGGCGAGGTTGAAGCTGTCCTTCGGCGTCAGCGCCGTCAGCAGCGCCCCGGCGAGCGCGGCCTGCGTGCGGCGCTGCGGGGCGTCGATTGACGCCGACGTGTCGCACCACAGCAGCAGGGACAGCGGGGCGTCACTCGCCACGAGGTCGCGGCCCGACTGCGGCGGGGCCGGCGGCGTCACCTGCAGCAGGAAGTAGCCGTCGGTGCCGCGGCGGTGCGGGATCAGGGTCACGGCCGGGGCGGCGTCGGCGAGTTCGATGACGGCCTCGAAGTCTTTCGTCGGCGTGTAGTTCTGGGCGACGAATTCGAGCTTCGCCGACGTGCCGGCGAAGGTCGCGCGGCACGGGTGCGTCGGGCTGGTCACGGCCTTCAGCGGCAGCGCCGAGTTGACGGTGAAGGTGACGGACAGTTCCTTGAGCGGGTTGACGCGGAGCATCTCGCTCTGGAGCGCGTAGGAGTACCGCACCGCGTTGCCGACGGCCGGGAGTACCTGCGTGTAGGTAATCGAAATCCGCTTCTCGGAGTGGGCGAAGATCGGGAAGACGCGGGCCTTGAACAGGTTGCCGCCGGCCCATTCGAGTAGACCCGGGTCGCGCTTTTCGCGCAGGATCGTCTCGAAGATTTCGCGCGCCCGCTGCTTCTCGACCACGTCGGCCTCGACCTTCTCGTTGCCGATCCACATGGCGAACCCGGCGATCGAAGCGTCCTGGGGCAGCGGGAAGTGAAACACCCCTTCGAGCTGCGAATCGGTGTGGTTGACAAAGGTTTCCTCGATCGTCGTGCGGGCGATCTGGTCGCGGACCTCGACCGAAACCTTGTGCACGCCCACCGACAGCGACACGGCCCGGCCGTCCACCTGGGCGACGAGCGAGCCGAGGCTTTCGTTGACCGACGCGCCCTTGAGGCTCTTGAGCCAGACGGGATCGGCGGGGACGCGGGCGAGCTTGTCGCCGGTGAGGCGGTAGAAGCCGCGCTCGTTCAGTGTCAGCGCGGCGTCACCGGGGCCGAGCAGTTCGACCGGCGTGCCCTTCGCTGGCGTCACCTCGACTTCGCCCTGCAGCAGGCGGAGTTTCGTCGGCTTCAAGACTTCGACGACGCTGCCCGGGCCGACGATCAGGGTCGCCTCGGGGAGGAGTCGGACGGTCGCGGCGTTGGCCCCGCGGGCGTCGACCTGCACGTAGTCGCCGGGCAGGACCAGCGCGTTCGGCCGCAGCGGCGTGAACCGCGTGGCCCCGACCGGCTTGATGCTGGCCAGCCCCTGCACGTCGGTGACCTTGCCGACGCGGCCGTCTTCGCTGAGCGTGTTCTTGAGGGCGAACTTGTCGTCGGCCGCCGGCGGGGCGTTGCCCACCAGGGTGAGCGTGGCGACGAGCCGGCCGGCGGCGTAGCGGCGCAGTTCGACGAACTTCCCGGCCGCGTCGAGGTCCACCTCGGCCGGCGGGTCGAGCGTGTACGTCGTGCCGCCCGGCCGCGGGGCCGCGGCGACGACGGCGGACGCCCGCACGTCCCACCCGGACTCGCGCAGGCGGTCGCGGGCGGCGGCGACGAGCGGGGTGTAGCGGTTGGCCGCCTCGTCCACGGCGTAGGCCGCGTCCCCTCGAACGAGCGTGTACCGGTCCGCCGTTTCCTCGAAGCGCAAGTCGGCGGCGCGGCTGAACAGGTCGCGCGTCCCGGCCTCCTCGGCGAGCCGGAAGTGCCGGTCGGCGAGGGCGATTTCGTCGAGCGCCCGGCGGACCGGGTCGGGCGGCGGCGACGGATTCACGAGGGCGAAGGCGACGCCGGCGGCGATCAGGCCGGCGGCGAGGCGGAGGAGGTGCGTCATCGGCGTGGTCCTTCGGGGGGAGGTCGGAGGGGGGTCGGCGAACGCGGCCAGGCTGGCGGCGCGGAGCGCGGCGAGCCGGGCGGCGTCGGGGGCGGGGCCGGGCGGCAACGCCCGCGTCAGCAGGTCGGCGACGCGGTCGGTCTCAGCTTCGGGGGTCATGCGCGGCCTCCCGTGGGGTGGTCGGTTCGTGCCGGCGGAAACTCGCGCGGAACGCCTCGCGCGCCCGGGCCAACTTCGACCGCGCGGCGACGACGCTGAGTCGCTCCGCCCGCGCGACCTCTTCGATCGGGGTGTCGAGCAAGTACTTCGCGCTCAAAATGCGGCCGTACTCCGCGGGCAGTTCGAGCAGTGTCAACCGCACGAGGCCGGCGCTCTCGCGCAGCACCACCTCGTCGAGCGGGTCGCGGGTCGGGTCGTCCCAGCCGCGCGGGTACGGCCGCTTCTCGCGGGCGTGGCGGGCACTCTTGCGCAGGTGCAGCAGCGACTGCGTGCGGGCGATGCCCCAGAGCCAAGCCCACAGCGGCCCGCGGGCCGGGTCGAACCCCCGGGCCGACTTCGCGGCCGCCAGGAACGTCTCCTGGACCACGTCGGCGACGGCCGCCTCGCACCCGCCGAGCAGCCGGGCGACGGTCCGCCAGACGCGGTCGGCGTAGGCGTCGTACAGGCGCGCCCAAGCGTCCGCGTGCCCGGCCCGCAGGCCGGCCGCGATCGCCCGCTCGGCGTCCAAGAGTAGGGCCGGGTCGTCCATCAATGCCCCGGGTCGGGTTCGCCACCACACACCAGGTTGGCGCGCCGCGGCCGATCCGCGCCGCGGATTCCCGGGAAAGTTCCGCCGCCGGCAATCACCCGGCATACTTCGCGGTCCGCCCGCGACTACTCTCCGCTTCAATCGGCACGGCATTTTGCCGCGAGGTTGAACCGGTCTCTGCCCTACGGAGTTGGGCACGCGAACACCCCGCCCGATGTGGGGTGAACGCGTTGGAAATGAGCTCGCCGAATGACACTTCTGGGTCCAGCTCCCGCGTCGGGATCACCGTCATTTCACATCGACGACGAGGGTCGCGTAGTGCTTCGCTTCGGCGTACTTCTTGCCCTCGTGCTCGCCCGGCTTGGCCTCGGTGTGGCGGAGGTACGCGGCGTACCGGCCGGTCGCCTCGAAGGCGGCGGTGAAGCCGTCCTTGTCGGTCTTGAGCGCCTCCTTCTTGCCGTCCGGCCGGGTCAGCGACCCCTCGGCGTTTTCGACCGGTTTGCCGGCCGCGAGGAACTGGAAGCGGGTCTTGCCGCCGACGGTGACGGGGACGATTTCGAGGGCGCACTTGTCGCCGACGGTCGCCTCCTTGCCGGTCACCCCGGCGGCGACGAACTTCGGGTGGTAGACGAGCAGCGCCGGCACCTCGGCCTTCGACGCGAACCCGTACACGACGCTCCCGTAGACGAGCTTCGCGCCGTCGAACCCCTTGGCCGCCGTCAACTCGTGCTCGGCCCTCGTCAGCTCGACCGGCGACTCCTGGCCGGCCCCGGACCGCGCGGTCAACTTCAAGCCCTGGACCCTGGTCATGGCGACCTTGGGGTCGGCCGCGAGGCTGTCGCTGAAGACGACGACGGCTCCGGGGCCGTCGGCGTTGGGCACGATGTAGACCATGTGCGCCAGGGCAACGAGCGGGGCCAGGGCGAGGAACAGTGACGCGACGAGGTAGCGCATGGCGGGGACTCCGGCGGGGCGGGTGAGAGTCGGGGCGGCATGATTATCGTACCGGGTCCGCCCCTGCCGCGGCTGCTACAATTCGCGCATGGCCCAGCGCACCATCGTCGTCTTCTCCGGCGGCCTCGACTCGACGACCCTGCTCTACCACCAGCGGGCGGTCGGCGACGAAGTGCGCGCCCTGTCCGTCGATTACGGCCAGCGGCACTGTACGGCCGAACTCGCTGCGGCCCGGGCCAACGCCGAAACCCTGGGCGTCGAACACCGCGTCCTCGACCTGCGCGGCCTCGTCGATTTCTTCGGGCCGAACAGCCTGACCGACGCGAGCGTGGCGGTGCCGGAGGGGGCCTACGCGCCGCACACGATGGCGCTCACCGTCGTGCCGAACCGCAACATGATCTTGCTGGCCGTCGCGCTGGCCTGGGCGGCGTCGAGCGGGGCGGACGCGGTGGCGTTCGGGGCGCACGGCGGGGCGTACACGCCGTACCCCGACTGCCGGCCGGCGTTCGCGGCGGCGGTCCACGCGGTGGCGCAACTCTGCGACGCCCGGCCGCTGGCGGTGCTGGCCCCGTTCGTGGCGTGGTCGAAGGCCGACATCGTCCGCCGGGCCGTCGAGTTGAACGTGCCCTTGGCGAGGACGTGGAGTTGCTACGCCGGCGGGGCGGTCCACTGCGGCCGGTGCGGCACCTGTCTCGACCGCCGGGCCGCGTTCGCCGACGCCGGGGTGCCCGACCCGACCGAGTACCCGGCCGGCTTGCAAAACCCCGGGGCGGCGGTATAGTTGGAGTGTCGAGGTACACGTCTCCGTAGCTCAACTGGATAGAGTGTCGCCCTCCGAAGGCGAAGGTTAGAGGTTCAAATCCTCTCGGGGATACTGCAGCGGGCGGCGGGACTTCATCTATGAAGTCCCGCCG
>JAYTSV010000056.1:0-8879 GCA_043745465.1 Fimbriiglobus sp. | reverse complement strand
ACTTCCTGGGGATGGTGCTGTTCGCCGCGATCACGCTCTGGCTAAAGTGACTCCGGCGAACGTCCGACGCCCCAGGTTCAATCAACACGGCCTAGTCCGACGCGCGAGCAAGTGACGCAAAGGTCGTCGAGAATGTTTGAGGTCATCGCCCGAACGCCTCACGGTCGCCAACACCGTCAACGACTTTTGCGTCCCTCGCTCGCGCGTCGGGCTAACACAACTCGCACACCTCCTACAGCTCCCCGCTGCCGCGCTTCGACCACCAGGGGAGGAAGAGGCCGCCGTCGATGTGGAGGATTGTGCCGGTGACGTAGCTGCTTTGCGGGCCGGCCAGGAAGAGGACGGCGTCGGCGATCTCTTCGGCCGTCGCCAGGCGGCCCAGGGGCAGGTCGGGGGCGGCGTTGCGGATGCCCTCGTCGGACAGGAACTTGCGCTCGCCGGGGGTGTCGGTCCAGCCGGGGTAGACGGCGTTGACGCGGATTTTGTGCGGGAGGAGTTCGGTCGCGGCCGTCTTCATCATCATGTCGAGCGCGGCCTTCGCCATGTTGTACGCCATGCAGCGCGGGAAGGCGATCTGGCCGTGCGGCGAACTGACGATCACCGCCGCCCCGCCTTCGCCCTGGGCGAGCATCCGGTTGCTAACGGCCCGCAGGCCGTAGTACGCGCCCCACATCGACACGTCGATCGTCTTGCGGAAGCCGGCCATGTTCGCGGTCGTGAACGGCTCGCGCTCGCTGAACACCGCCGACGACACGAAAATATCGACGCGGGGAAGGGCGGCCACCATCGCCTCGACGGCCGCCTGGTCGGTCACGTCCACGGGGTAGGCCCACGCCTTCCGACCGAGGGCGCGAATCTCGGCGGCGACCTCCTCGACGCGGGGCGAGAGGTCGTTCACGGCCACGTCCGCGCCGGCCTTAGCCAGGGCAATCGCGGTGGCCCGGCCGATGCCGGACGCCGCCCCGGTGACCAGCGCGACTTTGTGCGTCAGCGTCATACTTCGACCTCAACTCAGGGATGCCGTGGCACTGGCGAAGGCCGCGCCCCACTCGCCGAAGCGGGCCTGCCGGTGCAGGGTCGCGCTCGGGTACCAGGGGGTGTCGCGGCGGCCGTGCAGCCACCGCCAGTCGGCGTTCAGCGGGAGCAGAATCTCGACCGGTTGGCCCAGCGCGCCACTCAGGTGCGCGAGCGCCGAGTCGATGGTGACGACGCGGTCGAGGTTCTTCAGCAGCCCGGCCGCGTCCGCGAAGCTGTCGCCGAGGTCACTGCCGAAGTCGAGAATCGGGAACGGCTCGTCGGCGAGTTGCTCGACGCCGGGGCCTTTTTGCAGGCTCACCAGCGTCCCGCCGAGTTCGGCGAGGCGAGCGGCCAGCGGGGCGAACTGCGCGAGCTTGACGCTGCGCCAGCGGTCGCCGACGTGCCGCGGGTTGCCCTGCCAGGCGATGCCGACGAGTGGCCGGGGCAAGTCCCGCACGCGGTCGCGCCACTTCGCCACCTCGGCCGGCGGGGCGGTGACGAACGCCGGCGCGGCCGGGATCGTCTCGACGCGGAGGTGCGTCAACAGCGGCAGGCTCATCAGCGGGCAGTGCGCGTGGTGCGGCGGGGCCGGCTCGCCGGACAGGACGACGTGCGTGACGCCGGGGCAGGTGCGCACCAGGTCCGCGAGTGCCGGGGTGGTGACGACGGCGACCGTGCCGCCGCGCTCGACGACGCGGGGGGCGAGCTTCAAGAACTGGATCGTGTCGCCGCTGCCCTGCTCGGTGTGGACGAGCAGCGTCTTGCCGTGGAGCGGTTCGCCGCGCCACAGCGGGGTCGGCAGTTGCCGGGTCTGGCCGCGCATCTGCTCGGTCCGCCACCGCCACTCGTACTCCGGCCAGCCGCGTTCGTAGTCGCCCAGGCTCAGGAGCGCGATGGCCCGGTTGAAGCGGACTTCGGCGGCCTCGGGCTGGCGGCGGATCGCCTGCTCGTACCACGGCAGCGCCTCCGCGGCCCGGCCGTTCATGGCGAGCGTCAGCGCGAAGTTGCCGTACGACTCGTGGGCCGTGGGGTCGAGGTCGATGGCCCGGCGCAAGGCGTCCGCCGCCTCGTCGAGCCGGCCCAGGTCGCGGTAGGCGTTGCCCAGGTTGGCCCACCCGCCGGCGCTCGTCGGGTCGAGTTCGACCGCCGTCCGGCCGGCGACAATCGCCTCCGCCCACCGGGTCGCCTTGCCGAGCGCCGCGGCGAGGTTGGCGTGCGCCCCGGCGGCGTGCGGTTCGAGGGCGATCTGCCGCTCGAAGCAGGCGATGGCCTCCTCCGGCCGGCCGCTCAGGCCGCGGACGACCCCGAGCCGGTTCCACAGCGCCGCCGACTCCGGCCCCACCGCGAGCAACGCCGTGAGGAGTTCCTCGGCCTCGGCGTAGCGCTTCAACTCGGACTGCGCGACCGCCCGGTGCAGCTTCAAGTCGGCGGACGCGGGGTCGTGCCGCAGGGCGGTTTCGACGGCGGTCAGTGCCTCCGGCCACTTCTTCTGGTCGAAGCAGGCTTGGATCAGGTTGCGCGACGGCGACGGGTTACCCGGGTCGAGGTCGGCGGCCAGCCGGAAGGTGACCTCGGCTTCGGCGAAGCGGCCCCGGCTGGCGTACGACACGCCCAGGTGATCGACCCACGACGGCACCTCGGGCCGGGCGCGGATCGCCTTCAGCAGCGACTCTTCCGCCTCGGCGTAGCGGCCGGCGTGCAGGTGCTGCACGGCGGTCGCGTGCAGGCGGTCGGCGTCGGCCGGCGGGGCGGTCGGGGGCAGCGTGGCCAGCCGGCGCAACAATTCCCCGGCCACGTCCGGCCGGCCGGCGGCGCGGGCGGTCGCAACGAGTTGGGCGTACAGGGCGGCGTCGGTCGTCATGGCACGGCGTCAAGGGGGCGAGGTCGCTTGAAAGCAGGCAATCGCGTTGGTAGTGTACGAACTATGGCACTCTCCCTGGACCAGTACGTGCTCGCCTACCTCGACACGCGCGGCCTGACGTGGCCCGCGATGCCCAAGGTCGAGGTGCCCAAGGCCAAGCCGCACCTGGAGTTACTGCCGGTCAAAGCCGTCCTCTGGACCGTCTACGGCACGCTCCTCGCCGTCCCCGGGGGCGAACTCCGGTTCGAGCCGACCCTCGACTTCGTCATGGACATGGCCCTCGACAAGACGATCCTCGAATTCAAGATGTGGCAGTCGATGAGCCGCAAGCCCGGCGCGCCGGCGGCGTACATGAAGGAGCTGTTCCGCAAGGCCCTGACGCAGTTGCAACTCGCCGGCAGCGGGGGCGAGAAGTTCCCCGAGGTGGCCAGCGAGCGCGTCTGGGACGACATCGTCAAGAAGTTGACGCTCAAGGAGTACACCTACGACGCCTCGACCTACGGCACCCCGGACGACCTGACCAAGAAGATCGCCTACTTCTACCACGCCAGCATCCAGGGGTGCGGGGCGTACCCGAACGCCGCCGACGCCTTGCGCCTCGTGGCCGACGGCGGGCGGGTGCAGGGGCTGCTCGCCGACGGCCAGTGCTTCACGGCGGCGCAACTGCAGCGCGGCCTGAACGCCCAGTCGCCGGACTTCCCGCTGGCCAACTGCGTCCCGGCGAACTTCCGCTTCCTGTCGGCGGAGCGGAAGGCCAAGAAGCCGTCGGACACGCTGTTCCGCGCGGCGATCGCGGCCCTGGCCGGCCGCGGTATCGCCCCGGGTGAGACGCTGCACGTCGGGTCGAGTCTGGTCCGCGACATCGCCCCGGCGAAGAGGCACGGCTTCCGCACGGCCCTGTTCGCCGGGGACAAGGCGTCCCTGGTCGTCGCCGACAAGGCGCAGCTGAAAGACCCCGCCACCCGCCCGGACGTGCTGCTCACCGACCTGGCCCAGATCGCCGACGTCCTCGGTTAAGGAACCCCCGCGATGCCCGCCCCGACGCCGCACCTCGACCTCGCGTCGATCGACCTGAACCGCGTCGTCGCCGACCTGGACGCCATCAAGCAGGTCATCCCGCAGCGGCACGAGATGCTGCACCTCAGCGCCATCGTCCACGTCGATCCGGCCCAGCACCTGATCGTCGGGTACAAGGACGTGACGGCCGACGAGTTCTGGGTCCGCGGGCACTTCCCCGGCCACCCGTTCCTGCCCGGCGTGCTCATGTGCGAGTCGGCCGCGCAACTGACGTGCTTCTACAACCTGTCCAACAAGGTCACGAAGGGCGCGCTCATCGGCCTCGGCGGCATCGAGAACGGCCGGTTCCGCCGGGCCGTCGTGCCGGGCGACCGGCTCGTCCTCGTCGGCAAGGGCTTGAAGGTGCGGTCGCGGCTGACGCACTTCGACGTGCAGGGGTTCGTCAACGGCGACCTGGCGTTCAGCGTCGAGATCATCGGCGTGGTGCTGGTCAAGGGTTACGAGGGGTGAGCGTGCGCGGCCGCAAGAAACTCCCGCCCGACGCCCTCGCGCCGTTCCAGTGGGCCCCCACGGGCACCCGGCACGTCGTCAGTTGGGGCGACCCGACGCTGGCCACGGACGGCGACGGGAACGAACTCCCGCCCCCCCCGGACGCGACCCCGCCGGTGCCGATCGACTGGGCGACCGAGTTCGGCAACGCCCACCCGGTCGAGGTCGAAGTCGGCTTCGGCAAGGGCCTGTTCCTGGCGAACTCCGCCGCCGCGAACCCCGGCACGAACTACTTCGGCGTCGAGATCATCCGCAAGTACCAGCTCATCGCCACCAACCGCCTGGCGGTGCGCAACCTGACGAACGCCCGCACCTGCTGGGGGGACGCCAAGCGCGTGCTGGAGCGGCACGTCGTGCCGGGGTCGGTGGCGGCGGTCCACGTCTACTTCCCCGACCCGTGGTGGAAGAAGCGGCACCAGAAGCGCCTCATCATGACGCCCGAGTTCGTGGGGCTGCTGCACCGCGCGTTAGTGCCCGGCGGCGTCTTTCACTTCGCCACGGACGTGCCGGACTACTTCGCCTGGGTGAAGGAAACGATGGCCGCGGTGCCCGAACTCCCGCCCATCGGCCCGCCCCCGGAAGCCGAGCCGGAGCCGGCGCACGACATGGACTACCTGACCAACTTCGAGCGCCGCTTCCGCAAGCAGGGCAAACCGATCCACCGCGAACGGTATCGAAAGCCCGGTTGAACTGCCGCAAACCGATTCGCCACAGAGTGAACAGAGAGCACAGAGCATAACCCGAACGGGGTTCGGTTCCCGTTCCGGTTTCGTCGCCCGCCGGTATCCTGAGCGGGTCGCCCCGTTGTTCGGGCGGCGCTCCCGTTCGTGAGGTGGATGATGGCCACGATTGCGTTGAAGTTGCCCGACGGTTCGATCCGGGAAGTCCCCGCCGGCAGCCGGCCGCGCGAGGTCGCCGAGGCGATCGGCAAGCGGCTGGCGATGGCCGCCGTCGCGGCCAAGGTGAACGGCGTCGTCGTCGATCTCGACCGCGAGTTCGACCCCGCCACGCCGGAGGTCACCTTCGAGTTGTTGACCGACCGCAACCCCGAGGCCCTGGACGTGCTGCGGCACAGCACCGCGCACGTCATGGCCCGCGCGGTCATGCGGCTGTTCCCCGGGGTGCAACTCGCCTTCGGCCCGACGACCGAGACCGGCTTCTACTACGACATCGACTCGCCGACGCCGGTCAAGGAAGAGGACTTCCCGCGCATCGAGGCGGAGATGAAGAAGATTATCGCCGCCGCGGAGCCGTTCGAGCGGTTCGAGCGGTCGAACGCCGACGGCCGGCAACTCATCGCCGACCTCAAGCAGCCGCTCAAGGTCGAGCACATCGACGAGGGGCTGAAAGACTTCGAGACGGTCAGCTTCTACCGCCAGGGCGAGTTCATCGACCTGTGCCGGGGGCCGCACGTCCCGCACGCCGGCAAGGTCGGGGCGTTCAAGCTCCTGAGCATCGCCGGCGCGTACTGGAAGGGCGACGCCACCCGCCAACAGTTGCAGCGCCTGTACGGCACCGCCTTCTTCGACGCCAAGGCGATGGACACCTACTTGAAGCAGGTCGAGGAGGCCAAGCGCCGCGACCACCGGGTGTTGGGGAAGTCGCTCAAACTGTTCACGATTACGCTCGCGGCCGGCCAGGGGTTGATCCTGTGGATGCCGCGCGGGGCGACCTTGCGGCACCTGCTCGAAAGCTTTATCCGCGAGGAGCTGGTGAAGCGCGGCTACTCGCCGGTCTACACCCCGCACATCGGCAACCTGAACCTGTACCGCACCTCGGGCCACTTCCCGTACTACGCGGACGCCCAGTTCCCGCCGATGTACATGAACCCCATCGTGCAGACCGTCGATACCTGGTTCACGCTCGCCGAGAAGAACCTGCTCACCCCGGCGCAAGAGGCGGCGTTCCTGGACGTGATCCTGCGCATCAGCGAGGGGACCGAACCCGAGTCCCCCGACGGCGACCTGCCGCGCTACACCTTCGGCCAGATGAAGCTCGACGCGCGGGCGCTGTACCTGAGCTACACCGCCGCCCCGGACCGGGCCGCGAAGATGGCCGAGTTGAAGGACTGGATGAGCGGCCAGGAGGGCTACTTGCTCAAGCCGATGAACTGTCCGCACCACATCCAGATTTTCAAGGCGACGCCCAAGAGCTACCGCGACCTGCCGGTGAAGCTGGCCGAGTTCGGCACCGTCTACCGGTTCGAGCAGTCGGGCGAACTCGGCGGCATGACCCGCGTCCGCGGGTTCACCCAGGACGACGCCCACCTCTTCGTGATGCCCGAGCAGGTCGAGGCCGAACTGCGCAGCGAACTCGAACTCGTGCTGTTCATCCTGAAGACGCTGAACCTGACCGACTTCCGGGTGCGGTTGAGCCTGCGCGACCCGGCGTCGAAGAAGTACATCGGGTCGGACGAGTTGTGGGACAAGGCCGAGGCGACCCTGCTGGACATCGTCAAGACCACCCCGGGTTTGAACTACGCCGTCGGCGTCGGCGAGGCGGCGTTCTACGGGCCGAAGATCGACTTCATCGTCAAGGACTGCATCGGCCGCGAGTGGCAGTTGGGCACCGTGCAACTCGACTACAACGCGCCGGATCGCTTCGAGTTGGAGTACGCCGCGGCCGACAACACGGCCAAGCGGCCGGTGATGATCCACCGCGCGCCGTTCGGCAGCATGGAGCGGTTCGTCGGCATCCTGATCGAGCACTTCGCCGGCGCGTTCCCGCTCTGGCTGGCCCCCGAGCAGGCCCGCGTCCTGACCGTCAGCGAGAAGTCCGAAGCCTACGGCCGCGAGGTCGAGGCCCGGTTGCGCGCCGCCGGGTTGCGCGTGTCCGGCGACTACCGGGCCGAGAAGGTCAACGCCAAGGTCGCGCAGAGTTCGCAGGAGAAGATTCCGTACCTCCTCGTCGTCGGCGAGAAGGACGCCCTGGCCGGCACGATCTCGGTCCGGGACGAGTCGATCCCCGAGCAGGACAAGCGCAACCTAGGACCCAAGCCGATCGCCGAAGTGATCGAAATGCTGCTCGACGAGGTGCGCACCAAGCGCATCCGCAGCGTCAGCACGGCGACCCTGACCCTGGACAGCGTCGAGAAGTTCTCGGGCTGACCGCGAGGCCGGCTCGCTTACGGGGTCAGGAGCCGGTCCAACTGCACGCGGGTGGCGTCGGTCGCGGGGTAGATGACGGGGCGGACGGGGTCGGCGGCTTCGTACCCGGGCGACCGCGGCAGGCCGACGACGCGGAAGGTCTTGCCGTCGCCGCCCAGGGGCAACAGGTAGACGCCGGGGCCGGGGAACGACTTGGCCCCGGCCGGCAGCGCCGCCGGCAGGTTCAGCACGCCGATCTCGCCCGCCAAGGCGGTGCCGCGGACCACCTCGACGACGGTCGCCGTCGCCCGCGGCAGGCCGTCGTCGCCGACGGTCACTTCGGCGTACACGAGGTGCGTGGCGTTCAGGAGTTGGGCGCGGGACAGCACCGGGTCGCCCTTCTTGGCGACGGCCACGGCGAGCCACCCGAGCCAGGCGACGAAGGCGATCAGGGCGACGGCGAAGCGGGCGCGGGCGACGATCATCGGGGGTTCTTTCGCGGGCGGGCCAGGACGATCTCGAACCCGCTCGTGAGCGCGTCGGTCACGTCGAACAGGTCGAGGAAGTCCTCGCGGTCGTCCCGGTCGGACTGACTCAGCCGCTCGGCCTTGATGAGGTTGAAGACGATCTCGCCGATGTCGGCGGTGGTGCGGATGCCCCAGTGCCGGAAGACGACCGGGGCCATCATGCCGAACTCGCGGACGGCCAGGTTCGTGGCCCCGCGGGCGAGTTCGTGCCCGCCGACGTGGTAGTCGGCCTCGGGATCGTCGTCGTCGTGCGGGCACCGGCCGAGGCCGTCCTGCGTGAACGCGACCGCGTCGCAGAGGAACTCGTACGCCTCGTAGGCGTACCGCGGGTCGGCCCGGACCACGTCCCAAATCTTGCCGTCCACTCGGTCACTCCCTGCGGGCCACCCGGTCGCACCGTCGGATTCTCACCGACCCGGCGACCGGCGTCAATTGCATCAGCGAATCGGGTATCGGGTGTCGGGTTTGGGGTGTCGCAAAACCCCGGAGGATCGACGCCTCGGTTCTGCGACACCCCAGACCCGACACCCGACACCCGACACCCGATTTGGGTCACAGCCGCGTCAACACGTCCGCCAGCGCCACCGGCAATCGCCGGCCGTCCTCGAACTCGACCAGCACCCGGCGGGCCAAAATCTCCTGCGCGAGCACCCGGCCCTGGCCCGTACTCGTCACGACGCGGCTGCCGATCGCCGGCAGTTGCTCCAGGAACTCCTCGTACACGTCCTGCTCGAAGCGCAGGCAGCACTTCAACCGGCCGCAGCGCCCGCTGATCTTCGTCGGGTCGAGGGTGGACTTCTGCAGCTTGGCCATCCGCATGCT
>JAYTSV010000055.1:0-82232 GCA_043745465.1 Fimbriiglobus sp. | reverse complement strand
AGCGAAGAGACCTCACCCCCGGCCCCTCTCCGACGCGGAGAGGGGAGCAAGTGCGTCGCTATCGTTGACGGAAACCTGCTCGCTCCCCCTCTCCGTTTCGGAGAGGGGGCCGGGGGGTGAGGTCGCTTCCCCCTCACCGCGGGTCGAACTCGCGGAACTTTTCGCGCAGGTACTTCGCCCGCGCGGCGTTGCGCTCTTCGGCCCCGAGGGACTTGCCGGTGATCTTTTGCAGGTGGGCGGACTGCGTGCGGATGAACAGTTCGTTGACCGTGATCGGCGGGATGTCGTCGATCAGGTGCAGGTGAATGCCCAGGCGGACGGCCGAGAGCAGTTCCATCGTCTCCTCGCTGGTAATCATGGTCGCGCTGACCAGCGTGCCGACGGCCCTCGCCACGCGGTCTTGCTCGGGCTGCTTGCGCTCCTTCAACAGCACTTGGCGGGCCTGGCGCTCGTACTGCAGGATCATGCCGATGACCTCGCGGATCTCCATCAGCACGCGCGGCTCGGCCCGGCCCAGTGTCACCTGGTTCGAGATTTGGTACAGGTCGCCGGACGCGCGGCTGCCCTCGCCGTACAGGCCGCGGACGACGAGGTTGATCTTCTGCAGCGCCTTGAACACCTTCTCGATTTGCTTGGTGATGCCCAGGGCCGGCAGGTGCAGCATGACGCTCGCGCGCATCCCGGTGCCGACGTTCGTCGGGCAGGCGGTGAGGTAGCCGAACTGTTCGTGGAAGGCGTAGGGCAGGCGGGCTTCGAGGGCGTCGTCCACGCGGTTGATGACCTCCCACGCCTCTTCGAGGGACAGGCCGCTGCGGAGGACTTGCAGGCGGAGGTGGTCCTCCTCGTTGACCATGACGCTGACCGACTCGCGGTCGTCGAAGGCGACCCCGCGGGGGCCGTCCAGGACCGTGGCGAGTTCGCGGCTGATGAGCTGCCGCTCGACGAGGAACTGGCGGTCGATGGCCGGCAGTTCGGCCACGTCGATGTAGGTCAGCCGCGGCTCGACGGCGGCGTCCCGCAGGGCGTCCCGGGCCTTGGCCTCGATGGCCGACTTCTGGGCCGGGGTGGCCTTGGTGATGAACGGATACCCGGCCAGGTTGCGGGCCAGCCGCACGCGCGTGGAGATGACCACGTCGGCGTCCGGGCCGGTGCCCTTGAGCCACTCGCCGAGGTGCGGGAGCAGGGAGTCGAGGTTCATCCGGGGCTTTCTTGTGCGCGGATCGTGTCGCGGAGGGTCGCCGCGGTTTCGTAATCTTCGGCCACCACGGCCCGCCGCAACCGGGCCTGCAGCGCGGGCAGCGGCTCGGCGGCCGCGGCCGGCCGGCCGGCCGACTTGGGCACCTTGCCGGCGTAGGTCGTGTGCCGGTGGATGCGCTCCAACAGGGGCAGCAGCGGCGCGCGGAACACGTCGTAATCCCGGGGGCAGCCGATGCGGCCCTCGGCGCGGAACTCGCTGTACTTCAGCCCGCACTCGGGGCAGACCAGCCCGGTCCCCAGGTCGTCCACGGCGGCGGGGAACGCCCCGGGCACCGGCTCGCCGGGCGGGACCGTGCCGAAGATGAGCTGCACGAGCGCTGGCAGGTTGATCGGCTGGCCCGGGTCGTCGGGCGTCGGCAGGAGTTGGTGCGCGCGGGCGCACCCGTCGCAAATGTGCTGGACGCGGCGGGCCTTGTTCAAAACGTCCGTCAGGTGGACGGTGGCGGGGTGCTGGCCGCAGCGCTGGCAGATCATCGGCGGGACTCCGCGGGGGCGGGCGGCGAACTCGGGGCGGGGGTGGCGTTCAAACGCCCTCCAGTTCGCGGATGCGGTCGCGCAGCCGGGCGGCCGCCTCGTAGTCCTCGTCCTTCACGGCCCGCGTCAACTTCTTGCGCAGGGAGGTCAATTCGCCGGCGTCGCGGGGCGGCTTGGGCGTCGGCCGGGCCGGGGCCTTGGGCGTCTTGCCGGCGTGGGCCGTGTCCCCGTGGATGCTCTCCAACAGCGGGAGGAGTTCTTCGCGGAAGTGGTCGTAATCGTGGGGGCAGCCGAGCCGGCCGCTGTTGCGAAACTCGACGAACTTGAGGCCGCACACCTCGCACGGCCGCGCGTCCGGGCCGTCCGCCTCGGCGAACGAGATCGCCCCGTCGGCGAGGACGGCCGCGTCGATCGCTTCGGCGAACTCGTCGGTCTCGTCCGGGGCGGCCACCTTCGACGCCTTGCCGGACTCCGGCGCGGCGTACAGGTAGCGGCGACCGCACTCCTCGCAGAAGTGGAGTTCCTCGAACCGGTCGTCCGGCAGGACTTCCGTAATGTGCAGCACCGCCGCCTTGGGGCACGCCCGGCATTTCATCGCTCGCCTCCCCCGCTCGCCATCCCGCCACGACCGATTTTAGCACGCCGACGCCGCGGAGTCATCAGCGCGGGGAGCAATCGGTCCGCCCGTCACGCCAGGCCGAGAACGTCGTCCATCGTGTACAGGCCCGCGCCCTTGCCGGCGAGGTACTTCGCGGCGAGCAGCGCCCCCCGCGCGTAACTGTCCCGGCTGTATCCCTTGTGAACGAGTTCGAGCGTCTCGCCCAGGGCGCTGAAGACGATCGTGTGCTCCCCGACGTTGTCCCCGCCGCGGACCGCGTGCATGCCGATCTCGTTCGCCGGCCGCTCGCCGACGAGACCCTCGCGGCCGTGGGCGATGCGGTCCTGGCCCATCGCGGCCTGGACGATCCGGGCGAACTGCGCCGCCGTGCCGCTGGGCGAGTCCTTTTTGAAGCGGTGGTGCCGCTCGATGATCTCCACGTCGAAGCCCTTGCCGGCCAGCGTCTCGCCGGTGAGTTTCGTCAGCTTGAAGAGCAAGTTGACGACCAGGCTCATGCTCGGCGAGAGCAGGACCGCGGTGTGGTGCGCGGCCGCCAGAATCTCGTCCCGCTCGGCCGGCTCGAACCCGGTGGTGGCGACGACGAGCGGGATTTTCCGGTCCACGCAGGTCTTGAGCACGGCCAAGGTCGCGGTCGGCACGGAGAAGTCGATGACGCAATCGACGCGGGCACCGAGGGGCAGTTCGGCCAGCACCGGGACGCCGAGGATCGGGCCGCCGGACAGGCTGCCGGCGTCCTCGCCGAGGTGCGGGTGGCCGGGCGAGTCGATGGCCGCGACGACGTGCAGGTCGTGGTCGTCGCGGGCCAGGGCGACCAGGCGTTGGCCCATGCGGCCGCACGCCCCGTGGATGGCGAGTCTCGTTTTCATGGGCGTCGTCCCGGGGCGGAAAGGCGCGGCGGGGGCCGCGATTGTACTTGACACGTTGTACGAAAACCGCGACCAATGGAGGGAGCGGCCGCCCGCCGTCCGAGGCCCGGAGTGACTACGAATGCGGCATTTCTCCTGCGACCTGTGCGGCAAAGACCTGACCGCGCCCGCCGACGCCCGGTACGTCCTCCGCATGGAAGTTGCCCCCGCGGCGGCCGCCGGCGTAAACTGTCTGTGCGAGGCCGACCTCGACCGGGACCACCTCGACGCGATGGCCGACATGCTCGACGACCTCGAAGCCAACCCCGCCGACGCCCCGCCCGCCGGGCCGCCGACGCAGCACCTCGAATTCGACCTGTGCCCCGGGTGCCGCCAGAAGTTCGTCGCCGACCCCCTGGGCCGCGACCGGGCGAAGAAGCTCCGCTTCAGTAAGAACTAATGCCGATCCTCCTCATCCTGCTGACCATCGCCGCGCTCCTGCCGACGAGCCGGTTCGCCCGGCCCGACGGGTTCACCCGCCTGGACTCGGCCGTGGCCACGCTCGTCACGATGGCCGTACCGGTGCTGCTCACGGCCCTGGCCGGCCGGTGGGTCGAGCGGACCCTGGCCCGCGACCCGGCCGCGCGACCGCGGGTCGCCCTCCGCTACCGCTGGGCCCGCCGGCGGCTGCCGGGGGTGACGCTGCTCGCCGCCGTCGGGTCGATCGCCGGCTGGGGCTGGAGCGACACCGTGGCCGCGACCGCGGTGATCGAGTCCGGCGGCCGCTGGCTGCTCGCCCCGTTCGCCGAACTCCTCATGCCGCTGCCGTACTTCCTGGCGCTGGCGGTCAACTGGGTCAGCCACCACGCCGCCGAGCGGGCGCTGCACGTCACGTCCGAAGCGGCCCGACAGACCCCCGACGACCCGGAAGAGGCGGAGTTCTGGACGCTCGCCGGGTACTTGAACTTCCAGGTCCGGCAACTCGCGCTGCCGCTCGGTCTGGTCGTCGGCGTGACGGCGTTGAACCAGACCCTGGCCCGGTTCGCCCCGGAATGGATGGCCCTGCCGGCCGTGCAACTCGGCGGGCTGGCCGTCGCCGTCGCCGCGTTCATCGGCTTCCCCCGGCTGGTGCCGCTGGTCCTCGGCTTGCAGCCGCTGCCGCCGGGGCCGACGCGCGACCGCCTGCACGCCACCGCCGCCCGCCTCCGCGTCCGGTTCACGCGCATCCTGCTCTGGCCGACGCGCGGGCTGATGGTCAACGCGCTGGTCCTCGGGGTCATCCCGCAGGCCCGGTACGTCGTCTTCACCGACCGCCTGTTGGGCACGCTGACGCCGGCCGAACTCGACGCCGTGCTCGGCCACGAGGCCGGGCACGTCAAGCACGGGCACCTGTGGCTGTACCTCGCCTTTTTGATGCTGAGCACCGTGTTCCTCGCGGCGCTCGGGGCCGTCGGCGAACAGGCGTTGGAAGACCGGCACTGGCGGCTCCCGGCCGACTACTCGTGGGTGCTCGGCGTCCTGCCCCTGGCCGCGACCGGCGTCTGGCTGTTCGTCGTCTTCGGCTGGCTGTCCCGGGCGTGCGAGCGACAGGCGGACGTGTTCGGCGCGCGGGCCGGGTCGTGCGGCTACCCGTACTGCCTGGCGCACGACGCGGCGACGCCTCTGGTCGAGCGCGGCCGCGGGCTGTGCCGGACGGGGGCGACGAACATGATGGCCGCCCTCGACCGGGTCGGCGAGACGGCCGGGCACGACCGCCCCGGCCGGCAGCGGCTCACCCTGCGGCGGCGGGCGCAAGCCTGGCTCCGCGCCTGGCAGCACGGCCCCATGTCGTACCGCATCGAGTTCCTCATGCACCTGGCCGACGACCCGTCCCTGGGCGACCGGTCCGACCGCGCCGCCTTCCGCGCCAAGCTCGGCCTGGTCGCGGCGCTGCTGGCCGGCATCGGCGCGCTCAGCCTGGTCGTCGATTGGGCCGACATCGCCCGCAGCCTGTAGCCGACCCGGCCGCGGTCCGGCGGGTCGGGTGCTTGACGCGGACTTGTCGCCCGGTGAGAATGTCGCCGGGCGCTCGCCCCGGCCCCGACTGCTTCCGCCCGGAGTTCGCCCCACCATGCCGAGCGCGGACGCCCCCCCGGGCCGCTTCCCCCGACGGCGGACCGTCCTCGTCCTGGTTTTGGTCGTGCTCGCGGCGGCCGGGGCCTGGAAAGCGCGGGCGCACGTCGCCGCCTGGGACCACCTGACCGCCGGGCGGGCCGCGCTCGACCGGGACGACCCGACCGAGGCCCGCCGGCGACTCGACGCGTGCCTCCGCGTCTGGCCGACCGACCGCGAGGCGAACTTGGCGGCGGCGAAGGCGGCGCGGCGGTGCGGCGACCTGGCGGCAGCCCTGAAGTTCTTGGCGCAGGTCGAACGGGTCGGCGGCCGCTCGGCCGACATCGAACTGGAACGCGCCCTCGGTCAGGTCCAGGCCGGGCGGCTGGACGGCGTCGAAGCGCCCCTCCTGCGGACGCTCGCCGACGGCGACGCCGAGTCGAGTGAGATCGTCGCCGTACTCGTGCCCCACTACCTGGCCGACTTCCGCATCGCCGAGGCCGGCACACTGACCGCCAAGTGGGTCGAACTCCGGCCCGAGTCCGCGAAAGCCTGGGCGTACCGGGCCGACGCCCTCGAACGCCTCCGCAAGACGGACGAGGCCCTCGCCGCCTTCCGCAGAGTCGTCGAACTGTCGCCGACCGACCGGGCCGCGCGGCTGAACCTCGCGCGGCTGGCGGTCGAAAATCACCGGCCGCTCGACGAGGCGAGTCAACTCCTGGAAGCGCTGACGGCGGCCGACCCCGACGACGCCCCCGTCCTGGTGCAACTGGCCGCGTGCCGGGAAGCCCAGGGCCGGCCGGACGACGCGGCGGCGCTACTCGACCGGGTGATCGGCGGGCCGGCCGGCGACGCGAAGGCGTTGCACCTCCGCGGGCGGCTCGAACTGAACCGCGGGAACGTGCCCGCCGCGACCGCGTTCGTCCGCCGCGCCGCCGCCCTCGGCCCGGCCGACGTGGAGACGCTGTACACGCTCTACCTGTGCGTCCAGCAGACCGGAACCCCGGCCGAAGTCCGCGCGGCCGAGGAGCGCTACCGGCGGTGCGACGCCGACCTCAAGCGCGTCGCCGAACTGGCCCGGACGGTCGCCGCGTCGCCGAACGACCCGGACTCCCGCCGCGAGATCGGCGAACTGTTCTTGCGGAACGGCCGGGTCGCGGACGGGGTGCGCTGGCTGGACTCCGCGCTGCGGATCGACCCGGGCCACGCCGCGACGCACCGGGTGCTAGCCGCACACTACGACAGCACCGGCCGGCCCGATTTGGCCCGCCACCACAATTCTCAGGCAACCCCACGACTTCCCGCCGAAATTCCCAAGTGACTCACGACCCGACGCCGGCCAGATTTTTTCGTTTTTTTCTTGACACTTTCTTGGAACTGGTCGAATATATTGTGTGCCAGGATTTCAGTTCTCTCTTATTTCTTAGGAGTCCCATGTCCGCGATCCTCCCCCCGAACACCTCGCGCTCCCGACGAGCCGCCCGGGCGTTCAC
Source organism: Fimbriiglobus sp. (assembly GCA_043745465.1). Taxonomy (GTDB): domain Bacteria; phylum Planctomycetota; class Planctomycetia; order Gemmatales; family Gemmataceae; genus Fimbriiglobus. The sequence continues at coordinate 75,453 of JAYTSV010000055.1, read as the reverse complement.
GCTGATCGAACTGCTCGTCGTCATCGCCATCATTGCCATTCTGATCGGGCTGTTGCTGCCGGCCGTGCAAAAAGTCCGCGAAGCGGCCGCCCGCATGACGTGTACGAACAACCTCAAGCAGTTCGGCATCGCCCAGCACTCGTACAACGACGCGAACGGGAGCCTTCCCCCCGGCGGTCTCTCCAGCCCCACCTTGTTCAGCGGTGGCGATTGGAACGACAACCGGGGCAGTTGGATCGTGTACAGCCTCCCGTTCATCGAACAGGACGCCATGTACAAGCTCGCCGGACCGAGTCCCGATACCACCGCCTACAGCTGCAACGGCATGCAAGGGAACAGCGCCGCTCAATCGGCCCGTTTGAAGGTGTTACGGTGCCCCAGTGACGACTACAACGTGAACGAATCGTTGAGCAACTACGCGGGCAGCTTGGGGCCTCAGTGCGTGGTCGGGAACTGCGGCTACAACCCTAACCAAGTCAACTGCAATCTGCCCGCCCTGGGCATCCCGTCCAGCCCGGACCACGGCAATTCGTACAACAGCAACGACATTCGAGGCATTTACAACCGGCTCGGCGCTCGCGTCAACTTGCTTTCGATCAGCGACGGAACCTCCAACACGATCATGATCGGGGAAGTCCTCCCGAGACTCCACGACCACTTTTACAACACCAGTTGGATGAACTTCAACGGCGGGGCTTCCCACGCCAGCACGATCGTGCCGATCAACCAAAAGGTCGAACCCGTGGACGGGTGCGGGACGCTGTCCCCGCCGATCGGCAAGCAGAACTGGAATATCTCGTGGGGCTTCAAGTCCAAGCACACGGGCGGGGCCAACTTCGTATTCGCCGACGGGTCGGTCCGGTCCGTCCGCGAGTCCATTAGCATTAGAACTTACCTCCTGTTAGGTGGCCGCAACGACGGCCAGGTGATTCCGAGCGAATAACGACGACCGGGTCCGCCGGCCGAAGGGTTTACCAAGTCGTTCGCACGGAGGGCGGGATTTTCCCGCCCTTCTGTTGCGTCCTCTCTCCTTTTTTTTTCTCGCCCCCAACTGGGATCGCACTTATGGCACGCCGGATCGCCCTCTTCGTCTTCCTCGCGGCCCTCGTGCCGCTCACCGGGTGCGGAGGGGTGACGCTGCTCCCCACCCAGGGCGTCGTCACGCTCGACGGGAAGCCCGTCGAGGGCGCGACCGTCGTCTTCACCTCGCCCGACGGGAAAAACAACGCCAGCGGCATGACGGACGCCGCCGGCGCGTTCACACTGTCCACCGGCGACAAGCCCGGGGCCGCGGCCGGCACGTACAAGGTGACGGTCACCAAGTACGCGGTCATGGTCGGGGCGATGAGTCCCAGTCAGACGGAGGGCGGGGGCATGAACAAAGATTACCTCACCGCGATGAAGAAGGAATCGCCCAAAGGTGGGGGCGGGAACCCGATGGCGATTCCGAAAGGCGGGGCCGCGGCCGGTGGGGCGAAGACCGAACTGCCCGAGGTCTACGGGACCGCCGAGAAGACCCCCCTGAACAACATCGCGGTCCCCTCGACCGGCCCGATCAAGCTGGAACTCAAGTCGAAGCCGTAATCGGACCCGCCCGTGGAACGCCCGCCACCTCCCGCCGAGACGCCCCCCGCCCCGCCGCTCGGCCCGTGGCCCCGCCGGGCGACACTCCTCCTCGTCGCCCTCGGCCTGCTCGCCGTCGGCGGCTGGAAGTACCGCACCTCCCGGCCCGACTACCGCCTGGCCCGCGGGCAGGAGGCGGTCCGCGCCGGGAACGCCGCGGCCGTCCGGGAGTCGGCCGACCGGCTCGACGCGGCCGGGTACGCCGACCACGCCAGCCTCTTGCGCGGCGACGCCCTCCTCGCCTTCGGCTCGCCGGCGCTCGCCCTCGCCGAGTTCAACAAAATCCAATCGACGGGACCGTTCCGGTTCCGGGCCGCCGCCCTGTCGGGCCGGTGCCTGCTCGACCTCGGCGACCTCAAGGAGGCCGACCGCGTCTTCCGGTTCGTCGTCGAGGAGCAGCCGGACTACGCGGACGGGCACCGGGGCCTGGCCGCCATCGCCTACGACCTCGGCCAACTCGGCGCGGCCGTCGAACGCCTCGAGCGCGTGGCCGAACTCGACCCGACCGACGCCCGCCCTCACCGCCTCATCGGCCTCATCCAGAAGGACATGGCGAGCGACGCGGCGGCGGAAGCGGCCTACCGCGAAGCCCTGCGGCGCGGCGTGCCGGCCGCGCTCGACGCAGACGTGCGGGTCGAACTCGCGGACGTGCTGGCCCGCCAGACCAGGTTCGCCGACGGGCTGGCGGTACTCGACGGCGGCCCCCCGGGCGGCGGGGACGGGCCGGCGGCGGTCGCCGTGCGGGCGGCCTGCCTGCGCGGCCTGGGCCGGCCGGGCGACGCGGCCGAAGTCCTGGACCGCGGGCTGGCGCGGGGGCCGAGTGCCGTCCTCTTCCGGCTCCGCGGCCAGGTCCACCAGGACCTCGTGCAACTGCCGGCCGCGGTGGCGTGCTTCGAGCGGGCCGTCGAACTGGAGCCGAACGAACACCAGGCGCAGTACCTGCTCGGCCAGGCGTACTCCGGGGTCGGGCGGGACGCCGACGCGGCCCGGGCGTTCGCCCGCGTCGAGGCGTTGAAGGCGACCCTCGACCGGATCACCGAACTGTCCCGGGAGGCGATGGCCAAGCCGTGGGACGCGACCGTCCGCCTGCAACTCGCCGACCGGTGCGACGAGATGGGCAACGCCCCCCTCGCCGCGATGTGGCGCAAGGCGGCCGCGGCCTGCGTGGAATCGCCCCGCTAGACCGGAGTCCGAGTGACCGTAGCGCGTCGTTGGTCCCGTCGAACGCCACGGGCTTCGACAAGGTTTTCGGCTCCGCCGCAGGCGACTCGGGTTAGCCCGACGCGCTAGCGAGGGTCGGGCGGTCGAGGGCAAGGTGACTGTCGTAGCCCGCACGGCCGACGACTCCCCACATTGTCAATGACCGCTCGACCCTCGCTAGCGCGTCGGGCTAACCCGAGTCGCCTGCGGCGGAGCCACAAACCCGTCCAACCCGATTCGCAGGTCGGCACAATGGCGAGGCGTACTCGCTTGACGCCGTGGACATGGCGGCGAATCTGAACGCCGATTCGGCGTTACGGTTCGTCCCAGGCGATGACGACGCGGGTCGTCGGCCCGGGGACGCGGAGCTTGAGCCAGCCGATGGGGTCGAACAGGTCCTTCGTGCCGCCGGTCAGCACCACGTTCGACGGGGCGATCCGCAGGCCCGGCTGGTGGTGGAAGCTGAGCGTCACCTCGCCGTCGGCGTCCGGGACGACGTTGGTGAGGACGATCTTGGTCCGGTCCGCGCGGTCCACGGTGCCGGTGCCGGACAGGAAGAACGTCGGCGGGCGGTCGAGGCGGATCAGGGTCACCGTCCCGCCGGCCGGGCCTTCGGGCAGGCGGGCGAGTTCCCGCGCGGCGGGGTCGGCGAGCCACCAGGCCGTGGCCGCCGGCGACCGGGCGACGACCCAGCCGACGTTGTACTGCGCGACGAACCGGTGCCGTTCGGCGGCCGTCCAATCTTTGAGCGGGCGGCCGTTCAGGCGGTCGCCGCGCAGGCCGCAGTGGTTGTGCTCGACCCCGGCCGCGCCGTCCAGGCCGCCCAGGTAGGCCCGGTCGGTCAGCCCCGGCAGCAGCGCCGACCAGTTCCACCCGGGCACGTCGGCCGGCGGCTCTTCCCAGAGGATGCGGGCGTCCGCCGTCGTCTGCCGGCGGATCGCCTCGACGAGTTGCTCGCGCTCGTCGCCCAGCCCGACGAGCAGCGGCTGCGGGCCGACGAGGTTCGACCCGACGGCGAGCAGGGGCAGCGCGGCCACGCCCGCCGCCAGCCAGAACGTCAACGGGGGGACGGCCGCCGCGGCGACCCGCCCGCCGAGCGCCGCCAGGTACGCGGCCGGCAGGGTCAGCCAGGCGACGGCCAGCGTCCCGCCGAGGTCCGCCCCGGGGTGCTGGAGGGCCGGCATCGCCCGTTCGACGCGGCCGGCGATCAGCGCCAACACGACCCCGCCGGCGATCAGTCCGGCCGCCTGCCGGTGCTCCGACCGGACCATGCGCACGAGGCCCAGCCCGCCGGCGACCCCGACGGCCCAGGCGAGCGGCCCGGACCCGAGCAGGGCGGGGTAGTCGTACCAGTCGCCGATCACGGTTTGCAGGGCCGGCCACGACGCCACGTCGTCGGCCGACGACGCGCACGACCGGAGCCACCAGAACCGCGCCCACTGCATCAGCCAGCCGACGTTCGGCACCAGCCCGGCGAGGGTGATGCCGAGCCGGCCGAGGTGCCAGGCCAGGCCGTGCCGCGGGGCGACGACGAAGTAGTGCCCCAAACCCAGCGGCAACAGGCCGAGCCAGACGAGCGGTTGCGCGTACCAGCCGACCACCGACAGCGCGGCCAGGCCGCACCAGACGCCCGGCTCCGGGGCGACCGAGTAGCGGGCCAGCCCGGCGACCGCCGGCACGGCCACCAGGCCGGCGAGCAACAGGTCGGCGGCCCCGGCGTGCAGGAGCGCCTGGACCGGCCCGGACCACCAGACGAAGCACCCGCCGACGGCCGCGACTACGGCCACGTCGGCCGGCAGGCCGGCACCCCAGGCCGCCGCGGCGAAGGCCAGCGGGGCGAGCAGGCAGAGGGCGACCAGGCCCAGCTTGTACGCCGCGGCGGCGTGCCGCGTTTGGCCGCCGATCTGGGCGAGGACCAGCGCGACCTCGGCCGGCCGGCAGCCGCCGTCGAACACGGGCGTCTTGGGGTATCCGGCCTGGAAGGCGGGGTCGTAGCACGAGGTCGTCCCGCGGTCGCGGAAGGTGCCGGCCCCGAGACCGGCGTGGTAGAAGTGCAGCGGGTGCCGGCCCGACAGGACCGGCCGGGCGTCGGCCACGCCAGTGACCCCGCCGAACAGTTCGAGCGCGGCCGCCGCCTGCCCGGCGAGGACGAGGAGCAGCGCCGGGGCGAGCGCGAGCCGCCGGCGGGAGGGGGAGTCGTCGATCATGTTGCACCTCGCGGCGTCCGTGCCGGCCCGCACCCTACCGCGAGACCGCCCCCCCCGGCAAGCCGAGAAGCCACCAGCGCCGCGCGACCGCCGTCGGTCGTGTCGGTCGGTCAGGACTCTTTCTTCTTGAGTGCGAGCGCGCGAACCAACTCGTAGACTGCGCGCGGCTGGGGGACGTTCCGCAGTTCGATCCGCCGGTTCGACAGCTTGCCGCTCTGGTCGCTCACCAGGTGTTGAGTCACCAGCGTCACCGTGCCCGCGTCGCGCGTTTGCTGCAACACCCCTTCGGTCAACTCCACGTCGATCACCTGGTCCAGGATCACTGTGCGGCGGTGCCGGTTCCACAACCCCTCGTCGTACTCGACGCGGTCCGGGGAAATGCTGTACGTGGTCCGCTCCGGCTCCTTGAAGCACTTGACCCAGAGCAACGCCAGGCACGCCGCGAACGACATCGCAAAGACCGCCACCCCGACGGTCGGATCGGGGCCTCCCCCGCGTGCGAACGAGACGCCGCCGATTTGGCTGACGACGAACGCGAAGAAGCCAGGGAAGATCGAAATGAAGCCGGCAAGGGGGGGACCGAAGACGTAGAACTGGGCCGGGACCACGACCGGCTTGATCGTGCGGACGGTCGGACTCTCCACGGCAATCCTCCTCGGCATTCGTAGCGTCACCATCGAACCGAGCCGCCGTCGGAACGGGCTGCCACAGAACTATGAAACCCCGGCGGTTTGTTCAAGAGCCGGGTCGGGTGTCCTGCGCCGGCCACTGGCGGAACACGACGCACACGCCCGTCTTGTCCAGGACCGAGAACTCGCGGGCACCCCACGGCCGTTCGGTGACCCGGGGAAGGTTCGGGTGGAGCACGTCGGGCCGCTTGGCCGAGACTTCCCGATGAATGTCGTCGATGGTGTCGGTCTCGATGGCGATCTCGGGCCGGTCCTTCGCCGCGTCCTCGGCACTTTCGACGACGTAGGCCTTCGCCCCGTCCCGGCCGACGACCGCGAGCGCGGCGTCCCGATACAGGACCGTGAAGCCGAGGCAATCGACGAAGAGGTCGAGGCCGTCGTCCATGCGGCTGAAAAAGACCTTCGGGATCAGCCGGATCATCATCTGTCTTCCCCTGATTGACGACCCAGTTCAACCGCGTCGGGTTTGGCTTGTGTTGGCTCGACTCGGGCGTGTTCCCAGAGCAACGCCTCGCGGACCTGGGTCAGCGCCTCGCCGAGCAGGTTGAGTCCCAGCCACTGCGACCGGTCCAAGGCCCGCGGGTCGTCGGCCGCCAGACCGATGCCCCACACGCGGTCGTGCGGCGACGCCTCCACCAGTGTCGTCCGGCGGGTGGAGAAGAGCAACTCCCGCTGATCCGGGTTCTGGCCGAACCGGGCGTAGTTGCCGGCGAACGCGATGCCCTCGCGGAAGAGCGCCCACACCGACTCGTCAAACCCCCGCACCTCTCGACCGACGGCCTGGTGCTCCCGCGGCGTCTCGGCGACCAAGATGCGCGCGGCCGCGTCCCGGTCCCCGAACAACATCGCCTTGGCGTACATCATGTACTGCTCGGCGTGGGTGAACGCGACCCCGCCGGCGACGAACGGGGCGCGGTGCCACTGGCTGAGGCGGTGTTTCCAGAAAAACGTGAACGCTTCCGCCATCCGCTGCGCCCTCCTCCGTCGAACGACCCAGCTCAACTGTCGGCGGCGGTTGAACACCCTTCGACGCCTGCCGTACCTGCGTTCCAGTGTCGTCGGCTAGTGCCTAACCTCGCCAAGTCGGATCACCAAATTCCTGTTTAAAATCGTTATCGATATGCATCAGGGTTACGTCTCGACCGTTACACCCCAGCACTCGGGTGGCGGCGAGCCAGCATTTGGCTGTTTCGGACCGCAGAAGGATGAGATCTTGGTGCCAAGCTCCGTTCCTCGCATGAAAGAAGATGCGGTAGTAAGCAGCTAGCGGTAGTGACCAACGGCTCGGCAAAAAGTCGGCCGGAGAATTTAACTCACCCCAGTTTGTTTTAAAAACATTGCGATTTGCGTCTATGTCCATGACACGGATTCTTAAATCGTAAAGTGGAAACTCTCCCTGACGAATGATGACTAGCTGCTGTGCAATTGCCAGCTTCATATCAAAGTAGTACAGCATAAAATAACAAAAAGAATTGCCACATGTATGAACGCCATCAAGTCGCTTCTGTTGGGCAAGGATATCCTCCTGAATTCGTGCAATCTGCTTTGATGAATCCTCAAGGTAGTCGATTTCAAGGAACTGTTTGCGCGTTGAGGCAAGAATCGGGCTGTCGATCACCGCTGAAAGACGCTCCAAATGGTACAATTCAAGCTGAAAACCCTCAGCGGATTCTGCGAGTATGCTACGCTCCGCGAGCGTCAGTTCCTGATTTGTGACAAATACGATTCCCCCAGCTTTGTTCTGCCTAACGCCTTGTATGTCATCGATGAATTTCTTTTTCACAACCGCGAAAGATTGCTGCCCACGGGGGAAATACACAGCCATCACCCACTTTGCGCCATTCCTTGTGCAACATGGCGTCCTTACCCCCATCCTTTCCCCCGAGTGGATGACTCGGGTCAAGCGAAGCAAATCCTTCAGCTAGGAGCACTTGCGCAGCCAGACGCTCCGAACGCGCTTGGCCCGCTGTCCACTCACGCAAACGATGCCAAGTTTCGTCCCAACGTGGTGTAGTCAAATCCCAGCCTCCAGTAACGTGCCGAACTTTGATTCGATTTCACCCGAGTAATCGATCCCAAACCGTCACACCAATACCAACATTCCGGCAACACTTGTGTAGGCTCCGCACCCCTTATTCTTCACAGCGGATGCAGACGCCGAAGCCGTTCAGATCGACGTCTTCGCCCTTTTCGGGTTCGCCGGGGCTGCCGCGGTCCAGGGACAGGCGGACGAAGGCCCAGAAGCAGGTCTTCTCGTTCTGGCTGTCGTAGCCGTTGGCGTCCGTGTCGGCTTCCAGGAGCCACCGCCAGTTCCGCTTGTCGGTGCCGGCCTCGGTGCCCTCTTCCTGCCAGCCCTTGAGCACCCGGGCCATGTTCGTCACGGCCTGCTTCCAGGCGCGGGTGTCGTCGATGTGAATTTGCAACTCGTCCGGGCCTTGCTCGAACTCCGCGCCGGGCAGGGTGCGGACCACGTCGAACAGCCGGTGCTCCACGGCCGAGCAGCGCCAGGGGGACCACAAGTAAAACGTGACGCCCGGGGTCTCCATCGTGAGCCCGTACAAATCCACCTGCATCACTTCGGCTCCCGCGAGTTCGGCGACGGTTCCCGGCCTATAACGACACCGACGACCGCAAGGGACCATTATGACGCTGGCCACGACGCTCGACTACCCCATCATCGCCGTCGGGGACCTGCACGGCCGCGCCGCCTGGCTGGCCAAGCTGGTCGCCCGGCTCGAACGCCTGCCCGAGTGGCCGGCCGCCCGGCTCGTCTTCCTGGGCGACCTCGGCGACCGGTGCGACACCGTCCGGGCCGCCGTCGAACTGGTCCGGCAACTCCTGGCGGACAAGCCCGGAAGTACCTGCGTGATGGGCAATCACGACCTCGCACTGGTCCGCGCCGCCGGCCTGGACGACCTGCCGCCGTCGCCGTACTGGGTCGAGCGGTACGGCTCGTCTTACGACCACCGGTACACGTTTGAAAGCTACCTCGGCCGGTCGCCGGACGCCAACCACGGGCCGGAATGGGTCGGAGAATTGGCCGCGCTCAAGGCGGCGATGCCGGCCGACCACCGGGCGCTGTTCGCGGCGATGCCGTGGTGCGCGGAGGCCGAGGGGCACCTGTTCTTGCACTGCGGCCTGTCGCCGGAGTTCGACTGCCCGGCGACGGTGCAACTGGAGTGCCTGCGGCGGAAGCTGTGGGAGCGGGGCATCGTCCACCCGAAGTTCGGGACCAAGTCCGACCGCATGTTCACGCCCGAGTACCCCGTCTGGCTGGGCGCGGACCGCAAGGCGTCGAAGTTCCCGCTGCCGTACCCCGGCAAGGTGCAAGTCACCGGCCACGAGTTCACCCGCCGGCCGGACGCAAACGCCGTCCGCATCCGCATCGACACGAGCGGCGGCACGACCGAACCGCTGACGGCCTGCCTGCTGCGCGGCCCGACCGCGGAGCCGGTGTTCGTGTTCAGCAATGAGGAGTAATTTCGGGTGTCGGGTGTCGGGTTTGGGGTGTCGCAGAACCCTCGTTGTGGCGTCCCGTCTGCGAAAGCCGCCGCCCGCCATCCAGACTTCGCGCGTGAGGGCGGGGTTGCGACACCCGATCCCCGACACCCGACACCCGGGTTTTCAGGACTTGTGAAGTCGGCCGGTCGGGATATAGTGGTGGTTCTGACGTTATTCCGGGGTCGATGTCATGGCAAAGAGCTGCTTTTTCACCGGGCGCACGGGCGCTTACGGGAACTCGAAGACCTACCGCGGTAAGGCCAAGTACCTCGGCGGCGTCGGCAAGAAGATCACCGGCATCAACCGCCGCCGCTACAAGGCCAACCTCCAGAAGGTCAAGTGCGTCGTCGAGGGCGAAGTCGTCCGCATCTGGGTGTCGGCCGCCGCGATCCGCAACGGCCAGGTCGTCAAGCCGCTGAAGCGCCAGCCGTTCAGCATGCAGAGCGTCTAAGCCGGCGTCCGGTCGACGGTCCCCCCAGTCGCGGTGCTTCCCGGTTCGTCCGGCGTCGCCCCGCGGCTTTCGCCATTTCTAGAGAGACTCGCCGTGTCCCTGGAACTCGACGACGTGCGCAAGGTCGCCAGGCTCAGCCGGCTCGACGTGAGCGAGGCCGACCTGACCGCGATGGCCGCGCAGTTGAACCGCATCCTCGACTACGTCGATGCCCTGCAAGAAGTCGAGACCGACGGCGTCGAGCCGCTGGCGCACCCGCTGCCGCTGCAAAACGTCTTCCGGGACGACGTGCCGACGCCGTCCCTGAGCGTCGCCGAAGCGCTGGCCAACGCCCCGAGCCGCCAGGGCAGCCACTTCGGCGTCCCCGCCGTCTTCTCAGACTTGGACTCCGACGAGCCGGTCTCTTAGGGCCGGGTATCGGGTATCGGGTATCGGGTGTGGGGTATGGCAGACCAATGACACCGCCGGCCCGCGTCTGCGACACCCGACACCCGACACCCGACACCCGGTTTTGCCATACCCCATACCCCATACCCGATTCCGATATGAACCTGACCGAGAAGACGGCCACCGAACTGCTCGCCCTCCAGGCGTTGGGCACCGCGTCCGCCGTCGAGATCGCCGAGGCGTTCCTGGCCTCGATCCGGTCGCGGGAACCGGCCGTCAAGGCGTTCCTACTCGTCGATGAGGCTAGCGTCCGGGCGCAAGCGGCGGCCATCGACGCGAAGCGGAAAAGCGGGGCCAAGTTGGGGGCGTTGGCCGGGGTGCCGGTCGCCGTCAAGGACGTGCTGTGTACGAAGGGCGTGCGCACGACCTGTGCCAGCAAGATGCTCGAAAAGTTCGTGCCGCCCTACGACGCCGACGCCGTCGAGCGCTTGAAAGCCGCGGACGCCGTGATCCTCGGCAAGACGAACATGGACGAGTTCGCCATGGGGTCGTCCACGGAGAACAGCGCCTACCAGACGACGCGCAACCCCTGGGACACCACGCGCATCCCCGGCGGGTCGTCGGGCGGGAGTGCCGCCGCCGTCGCCGCCTGCGAGGCCCCGCTGTCGCTGGGCACCGACACGGGCGGGTCGATCCGCCAGCCGGCCGCGCTGTGCGGCATCGTCGGGGTCAAGCCGACCTACGGCCGGGTGTCGCGGTACGGCCTGATCGCCTTCGCCAGTTCGCTCGACCAGGTCGGCCCGTTCGCCCACGACGTGACCGACGCCGCGCTGATGATGGAAGTGCTCAGCGGCCACGACCGCCGGGACTCGACCAGCGTTGACCGCCCGGTGCCGGCGTACACCAAGACGCTCAACGACCCGGTGGCGAACCTGCGCATCGGCGTGCCGAAGGAGTTCTTCGACGCCGGCCTCGACGCCGAAGTCGGGGCCGCCGTGCGGGCCGCGTTGAAGGAGTACGAGAAGCAGGGCGCGACGCTCGTGGACGTGAGCCTGCCGCTGGGCACGAAGTACGCCGTCGCCGTTTACTACCTCGTGGCCACGGCCGAGGCGTCGAGCAACCTGGCCCGCTTCGACGGGATGCACTACGGCCACCGCACGGCCGCCAAGACCGACCTGATCGGCACCTACTCCAAGTCCCGCGGCGAAGGCTTCGGCCCGGAAGTGCAACGCCGCATCATGCTCGGCACCTACGCCCTCTCCAGCGGCTACAAGGACGCCTACTATCTCAAAGCCTTGAAGGTCCGCCGGCTGATCCTGGACGAGTTCACGGCCGCGTTCACGAAGTGCGATGTCATCATGGGGCCGACCTCGCCGACGGCGGCGTTCAAGATCGGCGAGAAGGCCGACAACCCGCTGGCGATGTACTTGTCGGACGTCTACACGATCTCGTGCAACCTGGCCGGGATCGCCGGGATGAGCCTGCCGTGCGGGTTCACGGCGGCGAAGTTACCGATCGGCCTGCAACTCCTGTCGCCGCCGTTCGACGAGGAGAGGATGCTGCGGATCGCCCGCATGTACGAGGCGAAAACCGCCTGGCACACCGCCCGCCCCACCCTTTAAGCGGAGCCGTCGGCCCGGTCCCCGGCGCGGGTCGGCGGAGAGAATTCCGCGGAATCTTTTCGCCGGGTCGCCGGTCGTGCGGGAATTTCCGCCACCGCCCGGCCCGCGTCGGAGCAGCGTTTTCGCTTTGTTTCGTAGGGCGAACGTCGGGTTCACCGGGGCCAGTGTCCGGGCGACTTTGGTCATTCCGCAGATTTTGAAGATTCCTGTTCCCCGGACGGGTAGCAGGAGTTATGATGCTCGCAAGTACGCGGATGAGCTAACCGCACTCTACGATCATGGCCGCCTGGCCGTCTCGGCTTCTTGAACGGCTCACTTGAGATTCGCATGGCTATGAATTTGTATGTCGGGAACATGGCGTTCTCGACGACGGAAGACACCCTTCGCCAACTGTTCTCGCAGTTCGGCACCGTGACGAAGGCGTCGCTCGTGATGGACCGGGAAACCGGCCGTCCGCGCGGGTTTGCCTTCGTCGAGATGAGCGAAGGTGGCCAAGCCGCCATCGACGCTCTGAACGGCCGCGACCTCGACGGCCGCGCCCTGACCGTCAACGAAGCCAAGCCCCGTGAGAGCCGCGGTGGCGGCGGCGGCGGCGGCGGCTACGGTGGCGGCGGCGGCGGCAGTGGTGGCGGCGGTCGCAGCGGTGGCGGCGGCGGCTACGGCGGCGGCGGCAGCGGTGGCGGCGGCGGTGGTTACGGCGGCGGCGGTGGTGGCCGCAGCAGCGGTGGCGGCGGCGGCCGTTACTAACTCTGAATCATGACTAACAACGACGCCCCGGCGACATAATCGCCGGGGCGTTTTTTCGTACCCAGCCCGACCCGCCAGAAGTCAATTGCCGGGGTCGCCCGGCACTCGCCCGGCGTAGGACACGTAGATCGGGCACGGCACCTTCCACGGCTTGAACTGGTCCCAGTAGTGGCGGAGTTGCACGTCGTGGTCCGGGGTCAGCCCGTGCGTCCGCGCCGCCCACCGGTCCCCCTCCCGACGAACGACGCTCAGCCCGGCGCAACTGTTCCACCCCGACCCGACGGCCGGGTGCGTGTAGTCGTAGCCGACGGTCTGGAAGTAGCGGAACAGAACCGCCTGGTCGCGGCCGGGGCAGAGAAACGTGCCCGGGTGTTCGCCGGCCTCCCGGGGCGCGAGCCGTAGCGGCGCGGCCGCGTCCTGGACCGCGAGGATCGCCGCCAGGTCGTAGAAACTGGGGTCGCCGACGAGTTGCACCCCGGAGTTCAGGAACGGCGACCGGTGCGTCCGCTCGTCCGACGGCACCCACTGGTGATCGACGCCGATCCACGGCTTGTCGTGCCGCCGCGGCCAGATGTCGCGCAGATCGCCCAGCACGTAAGTGTCGGCGTCGAGGAACAAGAACGGCTCCGTCTGCGCGGCCAGGTTCGGCAGCTTGAACCGCAGGTTGAAGTGCGGGTGCCCGACATCGACCGACGTGCCGCGGACGACCTCAATGTCGATGGCCCGGGCGTGTTCCGGCGCGACCCGCGGCGGGAAGTCCTCAGTCAGCAGCGTCACGCTCGCGGCCCCGGCCCGGATGACCGAATCGAGGAAGGCGTAGCACATCCGGTCCGCCCGCGGTTCCCGGGCGAAGTTCATGATCGACACGACTCGAACGCGATCGTCCGCCACGGCAGTGGCCCTTGGGGTGGGGAAACAGCGGGGGTCAGTGTAGTGTGACGTGCCACGCTCAGCCCGTTTGCGTCGAGATCGTCGTAATTTCCGTTTCGCCGTATCCGGAAACTAACTCGCCACGTAATGTTCCTCAAGGAAACTAAGCCGGAAGTGCCGCAGTAATTGCAAGAGGACTCGTCACTTGCGACCTGAAGACTTCGGTGCGAACTCGCCCGGCCGGCTGGTCCGATCGACATTCGGCGGCTGGACGTTCGTTCCCAACCCACTACCGCCGGATCTCGTTTACACCGCCGGCCTCGTCGCCGAACTCAGCCGTGCCGGCCTCGCCCTCGGGGAATTATCCGGGGCGGGGCGGATGTTGCCGAACCCGTACTTGTTGAGCCGGCCCTTCCTGTTCCGCGAAGCCGTGTTGTCGAGCCGGATCGAGGGGACCGTCACCCGGCTCGACCAACTCTTCCTCTTCGAGACGGCACCGGGTCAACTCGCCCACCTCGACGACGCCGAAGAAGTTTACAACTACGTCCTGGCGTTGGAAATCGGTTTGGAAGCGATTCGCAGCGGGCAACCGTTCACGCGGGGTCTGCTGCGTGAGGTCCACAAGTCGCTCATGCAAGGAGTCCGCGGGAACGACAAGAGGCCCGGCGAGTTCCGCAACCAGTCGGTCGCCATCGGCTCGGCGTCCCGGTTCGTGCCGGCGGACGCCCACCAAGTCGCCCCACTGCTCGACGACTTCTTGACCTTCATGCGGGAAGGGCGGTCGTTGCCGATCGTCGTCCAACTCGCGGTGATGCACTACCACTTCGAGGCGATCCACCCTTTCAACGACGGCAACGGCCGAGTGGGGCGACTGCTGATTACGTTGATGTTGTGCGAACGCGGGGCACTGTCTCAGCCCCTGCTGTACCTCTCCGCGTACTTCGACGAGCACCGCGAGGAGTACTACGACCACTTGCTGGCGGTGAGCCGGCACGGGCGGTGGGAGGAGTGGATCGAGTTCTTCGCCCGCGGGGTCGCGGAGCAGGCGGCCGACGCGGCGGTCCGGACGCGGAGGCTGCTCGAACTGGCCCGCGAGTACAGGCAACTCGCGATCCAGGCCGGGCACTCGTCGAAGGCGCTGCTGCTCATCGACGAACTCTTCTCGTCGCCTTACGTCACGGTCAACCGCGTCAAACAGGTGACCGGCACGCTGGCCAAGACCGCCGGAAAGCTCGTCGAAGGTTTGGTGGCGCTCGGCATCCTCCGCGAAATCACGAATCAGAAACGGAATCGCATCTTTTGCGCGGACCGGATCAACGAGTTGCTCGACAAGCCGCTCACGCCGGAGGAGTGACGCCGTCCCAGCGGGCCGACCCGGCGGGGTGGTGGACGCGCCCGGCCGTGAAATGCCAGCGGGCTGGCGCGGCGGAGTTCGCACTCGCGCCGCGCCAGCCCGCTGGCATTTCACGGCACGGGTTACGGGTTGCGGCGGTCGATGCGGCGGAGTTCGCGCGGGGTCAGGTTGTAGAACTTGTACATCTGCGTGCGGTACGCCGGGGTGTAGTAGCTCGGGTACGTCGTGGTCGTGTAGGTCGGGATGAGGTTATACTGAGCGGCGGTCAGCGGCAGCACGGCCATTTTCTTTTCGAGGTCGAACTTGGCGGCCTCCCACGGCACGGTCGAGAGCTTGCCGGCGTTCTCGACGACGAGGTATTCGAGGTTGCCCGCCTCGTCGAACACGAGGTCATCGACGGTGCCGACGGCCGTGTTGCCTTGAATCATGATCTGGCTGCCGAGGATTTGCTTGGCGCGGAACTGGCTGTTCGCCCCCTTGACCGGAGCCGGGCTGCCGGTCGCGGGCACCTGGGCGAAGGCGGTCGTCGTGGCCAAGGCGACGAGGGCAGCGCTCGCGAGAAGTTTACGAAACATCATGGGAACTCCGGAACAGTTTCGGGTACGAGCCGTCGAGAACGAGTGCGGGCGACAGTGCCCGACTCCTCTGGCTCGGGAGAACACCGTCGCAAGTACCGTGCCAGCGCCGGCCCCTTGGCTTGTTCTTCTCGGGCGCTAGAATGCCACCTTCGTCGCGTGGATTCAGAGGGTTCGGCCGTGGCGTTGGAAGCGGTGGCGGTGTCGCAGTCGCCCGAAGAGAAGTTCCGCGAGTACTTGCTCAGCCGGCCGACCCCGCAGCGGTTCACCGACCAGCAGCGCGACCTCGTCGCGCACATCTTCGCCCGGCACAAGCACTTCGACACGGACGAACTCCTGGCCGACTTGAAGGCCGCCGAGCGGGCCGTCAGCCGGGCGACGGTCTACCGCACGCTCACCAAACTCGTCGATGCCGGGCTGTTGCGGCGCATCGAAATCGGCCCGCGGACCGTCTACGACCACGACTACGGGTACCCGCAGCACGAGCACCTCGTGTGCGACAGTTGCCGCACGATGATCGAGTTCCAGCACCCGGCCATCGACGCGGCGATGAAGCAGGTCGCCGCGGAGCACAACTTCCGCGTCGCCGGGCACACGCTGGTGGTCAGCGGCCTGTGCGCGGCGTGCAACGCGGCCCGGTCCGGCCGGCGACTGAACTTTTAGAGCGGCCGGCCCGCCGCAGGCGACTCTTGTTAGCCCGACGCGCCAGCGAGGGACGAGCGGTCGAGGAGAATGTTCGGGGTCAGTGACGGTACGGTCGTCGCCCGCCAACACCGTCAACGACCGCTCGACCCTCGCTGGCGCGTCGGGCTAACAAGAATCGCCTGCGGCGGAGCCGAAAACCTTGCCGAAGCGTGGCGTTCGACCGGATCAACGACGCGCTACGATCACTCGGACTCCGCTGTAAGCCCCGCGCGCCTCAGCCCGGCGGCGGGTCGGCCGCTTCCCACTTGACGCAGACGACCCCGGCCACGACCAGAACTGCCCCGAGCAACCGCCGCGGCGTCACCTCTTTGACGGCCAGCCCGAGCAGGCCGTAGTGGTCGAGCGCGATACTCAGGACGAGTTGCCCGGCGATCATCAGCGACAAGAACGCGGCCGCGCCGAGCGACCGGGTCAGGTACGCGCCGGCCAGCACGATGAGCGTGCCGAGCGGGCCGCCGATCCAGTTCCACCACTGCGTCGAGCGTAGGGCGTCCATCGTCGGCAGGGGCGGGCGGATCGCCAGCATCGCCGCCGTGGCGAACACGATCGTGCCGCAGATCGAGAAGTACGTCGCCATCAGCGGCGAGTCGATGTTCGTGCGGAACCGGCTGTTCACGGTCGCTTGCACGGCCAGGCAGCAGCCCGCGCCGGCGGCGAGCAGGGCGTAGAAAATCGTCGTCGTGTTCATGCGCTCCTTTGTAGGGAAACGGCCCTGCGGCCGGAAGCCCGCGCGGGCCGGACCGGGTCCGGGGATTCCCCGGGTGTCGGGCGGACCTGTCGGGAATTTCCTCGCGCCGATTGAAACGTCCCCGAACGCGCACTACGAACTGGTACCGCGGTCCGTACCGCGGCCCGTACAGGGAGACTAACTTGCGCACGCTGCTGGTCGCTAGCCAAAAGGGTGGCGTCGGGAAGACGACCACCGCCATCAACCTCGCCGCCCTGGCCGCGCAGGCCGGCAGTCGCGTGTTGCTCATCGACGCCGACCCGCTCGGCGGGGTCGGGGCGTCGCTGTTGCTCACCCGCGACCCGGATTCGGACGTGCGGGCGGACTCCCCGGAGGCCGAAGGCCGCGACGCCCCCCGGCCCGACGGCGTGACCGGCCGCGGCGCGCTCTGGACCAGCGTCCTGCACAACCTCGACGTGCTCAGCCCGTACCCGGCCGACACCACGGACGACGCCGAACTGATCGACTTCCTCGAAAGCGTCCCCGAGTCCCACCTGGCCCGGTCCTACGACCTCGTCGTCATCGACGCGCCGGCGATGATGGGGGCGAGTCCGAAAGCCCTCCTCAAAGCGGCGAGTGAAGTGCTCGTCGTCCAGCGGGCGGAGCCGATGTCGTTCCGCACCCTGCCGAGTTACCTCGAAGTGATGCGCGAAGTGAAGGCCGAGGGTGCCCGCGTCGAGTTGCGGGGCATCCTGCTCACCCTGCCCGCCGGCGTCGCCCTGGGCAGCCCGGCCGAGGTGACCATCCGGCACAAGTTCAAGGGCCTGTTGCCCCAGGCGATCCCGTTCGACGCCGAGATCGACCGGGCGCTCCTGGTCGGCCAGCCGATCGTCGTCGTCCGCCCGGTCAACGTCGTCGCCAAGCAGTACCGCGCCCTGGCGACCGCCCTCGGCCTGATCCAGCAGACGGCCCCGAGCTACCAGTCGGCCAGCCCGAGTATGGTGATCGGGTCCGTGTTGGCCCACACCGCGTCCGGGGGCGGCGACGACACCGAAGAGGACGAAGACAACGCGATGTCGGTGACCGTCAACTCGCGGGCGGCGGTCGCCGCCCCGGCCCGCCGGTCGAGCGTCGTCCGCCCGCCCGCCGCCCGCCCGCCCGCGGCCCGCCCGAACGCCCCGACCCCGGCCCCGACCCCCGCGCCCCGGAACGCGAGCGACGACGACATCTTCAACCTGCCGGAAGTCTCGGCCGGGTCGGCGAGCCTGTCCGGCCGCACGCAGACCTTTTACCCGAACCGCATGGCCGCCACCGGGGGCAAAGGCCCGAACCTGTTGGTCCCGACGAACAAGCCCCTCCAGCGGCACTCGGCCGCGCTCCGCCCGGTCCAGGCCGCCCCCGGGCCGGTCGCCGCGCCCGAAGTCGCGGACGACGACGCGGCCCCCGTCTGGCAGCTCGTCGCGCTCGGCGTCGCCACCTTCGCCGCCGCGACGGCCGCCGCCTGGTGCTTCATGCGCTAACCCCCCGGTCAGCGCTGGAAGCGAGTCACCTTGGTCGCCCCGTCTTGCAGCTCGAACCGGTAGCCGTCGGCGAAGGCGTCGGCGAATTCTTCCTGGTGGCTGACCAGCAGAATGCAGTGCAGATGGCCCCGGAGGTTCTGCAATTCCTGGATCATCACCTGCCGGCCCTGGCGGTCGAGGCAGCCGAACCCCTCGTCGATAATCACGCTCTCGATCGGCCGGTGCTGCCGGCTGGCGTACTGGCCGATCCCCAGCGCCAGACACACGGCGACGCGGAACTTTTGGCTCCCGCTCAAGAACGCGACGTTGATCGGCGACCCGCCGGTGACGCGGTTGAACGCCTCCAGTTCGAGCGCCTTTTCGGTCGTGCTCTCCTCGTGGGCGACGAGTTGGAGTGAGAGTTGCCCGCCGCTGAGCCGGTCGAGCACCCCGTTGGCGAACTCGACGATTTGCCGCTCGGCCTGGCGGACGAGGTAGCGCTGCAGGCGGTCGCGGCCGAGGAGTTCGGCGACGGTCTTGTACCGCGAAAACTTGGCGTCGAGGGCGCGGTACTCGGTGCCCAGGGCGGCCCGCTGGGTGCGGTAGTCGTCGAGCTTGCCGCGGTGCTGCAAGGCCGCTAGGTGCGCCTCCTCTTTGTGCGCGAGTTGCGATTTCGCCTCGGTGACCAGGGCGCGGACCTCGTCCGGCGACCGCCGCGCCTCGGGGTCGAACGCCTCGACTTCGGCCTCCTGCGTGCGGAGGGCGTCGCGCAGGTTCTCCAGCCCGGCGCGGGCTTGGGCCAGGCCCTGGAACTGCTTCTCGATGCCGTCGGCCGCGAGCCGCTCGGCCTCGGCTTTCCAGCCCGAATCCGACCCCAACCCGGCCGCCTCGACGGTGACCTGCCACGAGTCGGGGAGTTCGCGCTTGGCCCGGTTGGCGTTGTCCTCCGCGTTCTTCCGGACGTTGTCTTCGTTGACGAGCTTGCCCGACAGGTCGGTTAAAGTGTGCGTACAGTTGTGCGACTCGGCCCCGAGTTTGTCGATGGACGAATCGTGCTCGACGATGCCGGATTTTCCCGCCTTGATACTGTTGAGCAAACCTTTTTCCGTAGCCGCAAGAGTCTGATGCTCTTCGCGCACCTCGACGGGGTCCACACCGGCCAAGGTTTGCTTCACCTTGGCCACCGTCGCGTTCGCCGACTCGACGCGGGTCCGCAGGGTGCCGACGGCGGTCAGGGTGTCGCGGGCGGCGGCCAACGCCTTTTTGGCAGCGGCGAACTTCGCCGCGTCCTGGCGCAGCCCGACGAGTTCGTCGCGCTCCGGGTACCGGGTCGTCGTCCAGTCGGCCGGGGCGACCGCGGCGACCCGGGCCCGGTAGTCGCCGGGCAGTTCGGCGTACCGCAACGCCAGCGACCCGGCGAGCCGCTTGGTCGCCTCGCGGTGCTGCTTCACCTCGCCCGTCAGGGCGACGTACCGCTCCCGCAGCGCGACGAGTTTGTCCTTCCCCGCCTGTTCGCGGTCGGCCAACTCGGCCTCGGCCCGCGTCGCCTCGGCGAGTTGTTGCCGGGCGGCGGCGTGGTCGCGCCCGGTGGCCTGAACGTCGGCCCGCCGCTTGGCCTGCTCGGCGGCGAAGTGCGCCCGCGTCAACGGCTGCCCGCACGCCCGGCAGTCCTTCGCCCCGGACAGGCTCTCGAACTCGTCGGCCGCGTCATTGGCCTGTTTTTCCAGCGATTTCGTGACGGCGACCCGCTGCTCGGCCTCGGCCCGGGCTTGCCGTGCGGCCGTCAATTCCGTCGTGAAGGCCGCGGTGATTTTCCCCTGGTCCGCGCCCTCGGTCTTGGTCGCGGCGAGTGCCAGCGTCTCGGCCCGTTCGGCCTCGGCCGCCTTGCCCAGGTCGTGCCGTTCGGTCTGCACCCGCTCCAGGATCGGCAGGACGCGGGTCAACTCCGTCAGCCGTTCCACCTCGTACTGCGCCGCCGCGAGTGCCGCCTCGGGGTCGGCCGGCTGGCGTTTCAACTCGGCCTCGTGGCGGGCCAGTTCGGCCTGCTGCTGCTCGACGAGTTTGACCGCTTCGATGGTGCCGGTGAGTTCGCGCAGCCGGGCGTTAACGCCGGCGAACTTGGTTTCGTCGGCCGCCAGTTGGCGGGCCAGTTCGGCCCGCGCCTTCCTGGCCAACTCGTGGGCCGCGTCGGTCTGCCGCTTCCGGTCTTGCGTCTCGACCCGCTGGTTCAAGAACCGCTCGGTCCGCTTCAACGACTCGCGGAAGTTGGCCCGCATCGTCAGCACGACGGACACGGCCGGCAACACCAGCCGCAACTCCGTGTAGCGCTGGTGGGCCAGCTCGATCTTGACGGCGTCCGACAGCAAGCCTTCGCTGGTCTTTAACTTCGTCAACGCAACGCTGTACCGATTCTGGGCGTCGAGCCAGCGCCGGCATTGCACTTCGAGGTTCAACAGCTTTTCGATCGCGTCCTGGCAAATCTTGCGGTCGCCCTCGCGGCCGTCGATGTCGAGGACGGCCGCGTGGTACTCCATGTCGGACACGTCCGGCACGGCACTCGTGCGGTGCGACACGGCTTCGAGGCGGTTCTTGTACTCCAACTTGTAGTCGTTGGCCTTGGCGTGCAGCCGCTGGTAGCGGTCCAGATCGACGATGCTCGCCAGCACCTCGGCGCGGTCGCTGGCCTTGGCGTCGAGCAACCGCTCGGCCTTGCCCTGGAGGAGCAGAACGCTGGACGTGAACGTCTCGTAGCTGAGGCCGATCTTGTCGGCGATCCAGCGGTCGAAATCGACCTTCTTGGTCGTGTCCGGGACGGCGTGCCAGACGCCGGCGGCCGCCTCCTGGAAGACCTGTTGCGTGCCGCTCCCGGCCCCCTTGTTCGTCCGCCGAATCGTCCGCTTGACGCGGTACACGCTGCCGTCGAGGCGGAAGTCGAACTCGACGTTCGCCCCCGGCGACTCCTTGTTAATCAACTCGACGGCGTTGGACGAGCCGCCCCGGTGGCTGCCGAACAGCGCGTACGTCAAGGCGTCGAAGACGGACGACTTGCCGCTCCCGTTCGTCCCCGCCAGCATCCACAAACTGGCGCTGCCGAAGTCGATCTCCTGCTCGCCCTTGTACGACAAAAACCCGGCCATCTTGACGCGCAAGGGGATCATGAGCGGTCACATCTCTGGGGATCGGGTATGGGGTATCGGGTGTGGGGTATGGACGAACCAGTCCGAAGTATTTGCAAAACGATCGACGATATCCGACGCCTGGCCGGTGTTCGACCATACCCCACACCCGATACCCCATACCCGATCAAGCCCCGGTTTCGCATTCGTCGATAATCTGGCCCAGCAACGTCAACAATTCTTGCTTCTCGACTTCGTCGTGATTCTGCAATTCGGTGTCGGCGTACCCGTACACGATCTCGCGCAAACTTTTACTGCGGTCGGCCTCGCCGAGGGTCAGCGTCTCGCCGAGGGCGTTGGTCTGGACCCAGTCGCGGGCGTACCAGCGGGGGTACACCTTCTCGGCTTCGGCCAAAATCTCTTCGAGGTTGTGCTCGCCGGGGGTGTAGTGGATGTGCAGGTTGACGAGGTCGTTCGCCGTGTCCTCGCCCTGGGATTTCAGGCGTTCGAGGTCGGTGTACGGGTCGAGCAGGGTCACCTCGTAGACCGGCGTCCCCGGCAGCGGCAGCACTTCGGGTTCGCCGACGCGGCCGGTCGCCGCGATCTCGAACAGGACGGCCCCGGGCAGGTTGTGCTGCTCGCCGAGGTCGAGGCGCTCGATGCTGCCCGAGTAGCGGACGTGCGTGTGCCCGACGAACTGCAGCTTGTGGATGTGCCCCAACGCGACGTACTCGTACTGCGCGTGCAAACCCTCGCCGTGGATGACGATGTCTTCAGTTTCCTGGATGCGGAACAACGACGGGCCGATGTGCGAGCCGTGCATGGTCACGTGCGCGGCCAACACCGTCGGGATTGTCGCGTCGAACTTCGGGTGGGTGCGAATCTCGGCGTGGGCCTGGTTGAAGGCGTCGGTCAGGAACTGGTTCTTCTCGTTGGGCGTCGTGTAGCGCCGGCCTTCTTCGCCCTTCAAGTACCGGGACGCGGTCGGGAACGGCATCAGTACGAACTGCACGTCGAAAGTATCGGTGCGGTCGCGCAACCGCAAAAAGGTCGGCTCGGCGGCGAGGTACAGGCGGCCGGACTGGACCCGTTCGCCGGGGGCGTTGGCCGTCGGCGCGGCCAGGGTCATGGCGTGCTGGAGGGTCTTGCAGAAGTTCTCGTTGTCGTGGTTGCCGGTGATCGTCAGGATCGTGCCGCCGCCGGTCAGGAAGCCGGTGAAGACCTCCTGCCAGTGGCGGATCGTCTCGCGCAGGGCGTCCGGCCGGGCGAGTTCGCTGAACAGGTCGCCGGCGACGAGGAGCACGTCCACGGCCCGGTCGCGGCAGTGGTGCGCGACCCGCTCGACGGCGCGGCGCAGGTCCTCGGTGCGGTCGATGCGGCCGAGGCGGTCGTTGAGGTGCCAGTCGGCCGTGTGGAGAATCTTCATCGCAGTCATTGTGCCGACGCGGTCAAGGGGCGCGAAGCTCAGTCCGGGTTCACGCCGCCCGGGAGATGCGGAGCGGCCCGACAACCCGCACGCCCGGCGCGGCCGACTCGACGAGGACGCTGCGCAGTTCCTGTTGGGCCTGGCGTAGGATCATGCCGGCGATGCTGTCGGGGCCGGCCCGGTCGATCAGGTCGGCGAGTTCGGCGAGGGCCCACCGGCAGTCGCCGGTGGCGGGGCGGGCGTCGGCGGCAAACGTGGGCAAGTGCGTGGCGATCATGGCCCGGAACCTCCTTGTTCGGGATAAGTGAAGGCCGATTATGGGGCAGAATAATCGCCGCCGCAAGGCCAACTCCGGGCCGTACAATCCGCACGGTAGGCCGGCACCTCGCCGCGGTCGGATGTTGCGATTCAACGGGCCGGACGCGCAACGGGGGAAGCACGGGGTTTTCTGTAGCTGGCCTCTGTGAGGCCGGTCGGCATCCCGGTGGGGGGAGCCTTCCTGACCCGGGACGCCGACCGGCCTCACAGCGGCCAGCTACGGAAGAAAAATCCGCGACCGCAATTCGTTGGTGTCTAGCAGGACGTTCATTCCCCACAACCTTCGTAAATGCTCTCGCGGCTGTCGTCGAGGACGAAGCCCGGCGGGATTTGGTCGGCCATCGTCGTGCGGAAGAGTTCGTTCATCGCGTCATAGTTCTTCTTCCATTCCTGAAAAGTCACATCGTTCGGCGACGCCGGCGGCACCTCGGCGGCTTGCTCCAGGATTGGCAGGGCGACGGCTTCGACGGTCGTGCCGGCGGCCGCGGCGCGGGCGGCGAGGCGCTGGTAGACGGCGTCGGGGACGGTGATCGTCGGCATCGCGGCTCTCGCGGCGGGTGGGGGGTTGGCGTCGGGGCCACCTCCAGGATACGCTAGACGGCATGAACCTCACCCTCGATTACGGCAAGACCGGCCTGGCGGTCACCCTCCCCGCGAACCGGCTAGTCGCGCCGCCGCTGACCATCCAGGACGCGCCGCCGCTCGCCGACCCGGCCGCCGCGATTGCCGACGCGATGCGCCGGCCCATCGGCACGGCCCCGCTTTCGGAGTTGGCGAAGTGCAAGCGGACGGCGTGCATCGTCATCTGCGACATCACCCGGCCGGTGCCGAACGCGCTCATCTTGCCGCCGATGTGCCGCACCCTCGAAGAGGCCGGGGTGCCGCGCGACGGCATCACGATTTTGATCGCCACCGGCTTGCACCGGCCCAACGAAGGGGGCGAACTCGTCGAACTCGTCGGGGCCGAGATCGCCGCGACCTATCGGTGCGTCAACCACCACGGCAAGGCGGCCGGCGAGCACGACTACCTCGGCGTCAGTTCGCACGGCGTGCCGATCTGGATCGACCACCGGTACACCCGCGCCGAGTTGAAAATCACGACCGGGCTGATCGAGCCGCACCTGATGGCCGGGTACTCGGGCGGCCGGAAGCTCATCTGCCCCGGGATCGCCGGCCTCGAGACGGTGAGCGCCTGGCACAGCCCGCGCTTCCTGGAGCACCCCAAAGCCGACTGCGGGATTTTGGACGGCAACCCGGTCCACGCCGAGAACACCGAGATCGCGCTGACGACCGGGTGCGACTTCATCCTCAACGTCTGCATCGACGGCAAGCGGCGGATCACCTGGGTCGGCGCGGGCGACATGCTGAAGGCGTGGGAAGTCGGCGTGCAGTTCTGCCGGGACACGGTACGGGCCGCGGTCCCGGAACGGTGCGACGTGGTCGTCACCAGTTGCGCCGGGTATCCGCTCGACACGACGTGGTACCAGGCGGTCAAGGGGCTGACCGGGGTGCTGGGCATCGTCAAACCGGGCGGCACGATCGTGCTGGCGGCGAGCCTCACCGAGGGGTTGGGCAGCCCCGAGTTCCAGGCGAGCCTGACCGACTACATCGAGCGCGGCGCGTTCCGCCCGACGGCCCGGTCCGGCCCCGCCCCGGCCGACGGCGTGCCGATCCCGGGCGCGGGCGACCACTGCGACATGGACGAGTGGCAACTCGTCATGCTCAAAAAGGTTCTGGGCGTGTGCAAGGTGAAGGTCGTCTCGGGGGCACCGTTCGCGGACGTGCTCCGGCAGTGCGGCGTCGAGCCGGTGGGGACGGTCGAGGAGGCGGTCGCGGCGGCGCTGGCGGAGTACGGCCCGGACGCCAAACTCGCCGTCATCCCGAAGGGGCCTTACGTGCTGCCGTACGTGGGCGGAGTTCCGGCAGCCTAAATCCGCTGCGCCAGTACCTCGCCGACGGCGGCGACGATGTCGGGGACTTCGGCCATCGCGCCGACGCCGGTGTCCCCGCAGGCCAACTCCTTGACGACCGGCGGGACGATGCGGAAGCCCTTCGCGCGGTCGTTGATCTGCCGCAAGAGTAAGTCGTCGGCCAGGTGCCCGGGGACGTGGGTCGCGCCGAAGTCCGCCCCCAGGCTGCGCAGGTGCCGGCGAGTGAACGGGTGCTGCCACATCAGCGTGTTCATCGCCGGGGCGAGGACGACCGGGCGGGTCACGTCCCAGGCGCGCCAGACGCAGGTCAGGGCGTTGTCGCACAACCCCACGGCCAGCTTCGCCAGCGTGTTCGCGTCCACCGGGGCGATCACGAACAGCTCGGCCCAGTCGCGCAGGACGATGTGCTGCACGGCGTCGCCGCGGGCGTACCGGTCGCCGGGCCACTCGGTCGCGTCGGTGTGCAGCGTGCCCGGCGGCAGGGCGTCGGCGTCGAAGAAGTACAACGCCGGCGTCGTCGCCACGACCTTCACGGCGTGCCCGGCGGCGGCCAGCGCGGCGACCAGCGTCGGTGTGCGCGTCGCCGCGACGGACCCGGTCGCGCCCAGCAGCACGCGGCTCACGACCGGACCCGCTCGCGCTGCAGGTGCTCGACCGTCAGCAGCAGCCGCTCGGCCAGTTCGCGGCGGGCGACCCGCTCGTACCGGCCGTCGATCGGGCCGATGTACGCCGTGTGCTTGGCGTCGTCGAGGGTGTTGGCGACCATCAGTTCGGCGCTCGACTGCAGCCGCGACTTCTCGGCCACGGCGAGCAGGTCGGCCTCGGTCAACCCGACTTCGAGCTTGAACTTCACGAGCAGCCCGGTGAAGCCCCACGGCGTCCGCAGGCGGTCCACGAGTTTCGGCGCGCGGACCATGCGGAACCACAACTCCGGCTCGCTGCTCTTGATCTTGCCGGCCTTGTGCTCGGCCATCATCGGCGGCGCGCCGTTCCGCTCCCACTGCTTCGTCCGCGCGTTGAACACCGTGCCGACGGCCGTGGCGTAGACGCCGGCGCTCAGGTAGTCGCTGACGGCGGCCGAGTGGAACAGCGCGTCGTACGTGTTCTTGCGGACTTCGGTCTGCATCAGCCCGGCCAGGTCGTCGAAGGTCGAGTACGGCACGACGGTGACCCGCCGGTCGGTGTCCTCGGCCGGGTCGGGCAGGTCGGCGAGCAGTTCGGGGTGCGACGTGAGGACGGTGACGCGGTGGCCACGCATCCAGGCCGTCCGCGCGAGGTTGGCCCCGGTCCGCCCGGTGAAGATGTTCGTGACGACGCGGACGCGGTCGATCGGGGCCTGCGTGTTGCCCGCGGTGATGAGGATGTTCATGCGCGGCGACTCGGGGTGAGCGGCCATTCTATGGACCTAGCCCACTCCCGGCTTTGAGGGCCGCGGCCGCAGCGTCAGGTTCGGCATCCCTTTACAACCCCGCCTCCGCCCACCACGCGGCGAGTTGCGGGGGCGGGTCCTCCCACCCCATCCAACTGCCCCAGTACTCGACCACCCACCGCCCAACCGCCGCCCGTTGGGCTGGGGTGAACAACGCCGGCGCGAATCGGCCGTCAGTCAGGGCCGACTCCAACGAATCGACCTGCATGCCCCCCGACCCGAACGCCGACAGCATGAACGCCGGCAGGTAGTACCGCTGGGCGGCCGACGTGAGCAGCGGGAAGGCGTGGTCGCACGCCGGTGGGAATGCCGCGGCCACCTCGGGCCATGGTTGCCCGCCGAGCCGCTCATCGGTCTCGTCACACTCCGGGCAACGGTGATCGGTGATCGGTCGCGCGGGCACCGGTTCCTCCGGGAACGCCTCGCGCAACTGCCTCAGCAGCGACTTCATACCCCGAATCCCTCCACCGCCGAACGACCCCGCTCAGCAGCAGAGGGCGTTCGCCGTGGGCCGGTCGGGGTTGGCTGCAACCCGAAGATGCGGGCGGTCGGGGCATTCATACGGAAGCTTGTCATGATCTGCTACGGGGTGCTCAAGAACCACGCCCCGTTCGATCTCCCAATGGGCCTCAAAAAATGCTCCCCTTACAACGCGCCAACTGGTTAGGTATCGACAAACTATGGCTTTGCGAATATACATTTATCAAACTCGTCAACGAATCTTGCTTCGATCAAATTGATATCCAAGATCGCTTTACCGTCTTGCACCAATTTAATCCGCATCGACATCTCGTTTCCTTGAACATCTTTGTAGTCGCCGAGATAGGTCTCTAGGACTCTTGGCTTGTCAGAGTCAGTACTCGGCACCACTTTCTTTATTTTAAGTAGCAATCCCGTTTGAACGCCAAAGTGGAAATCGATCTCTCCGAGCTTTTCTGAGTGAGCACGAACGCCCACCGAGTCCATCCCGCTGACTTTCTCCATACCCAATTTGGTCAGACGGACTTCAGCTTCAGTCAGGATCGACAGGTCGCAGAACCCTGCGAACGGATGCTCGGTCTTTTCTGTGAAGTTGTTGTCGCTCGGTTCAGCAGGCGTGTCGCCCTTCTTGGTCCAACCTTTGCCGTGATTGACGACGAAGACCATCCACAACTCTTTGCCATCAACGTCCGTGTGAATCTCACGCTTGAAATGGCCCGGGAGTTGGAACGTATCTTCAAAGGTAACCTCGCTCCGCTGTGCGGGGACAAGGTCGCCCTTGCTCTTATACTTTAGAAAACCGCAACTCCACCGAGTGAAGGCCTTTTCGCCTCCGTGGGCCTTGACGGCCTTGGTGACGATCATCTTGGCATCATCGTCGGTCTTGAGAACCTGGTCAAAACGTAGTTCCGATGGAGGCTGTGCCTTGCGGCTCTCCTGCGTGCGCTCGCAGCCAACGTGAGTGAGCCAAAGTGCGCATAGCATCGCAAACTTGTAGTGATTCCGCATTAGAAGCTCCTGTCGCCGAACTAATAGCAGACAGAAACGATCCAGCCATTTTACCCTATCGGCTCTACCTAATTCTGCATGGCCGTAGGGTTAGCGACCGGTCCGCCGTGAACATCTTCACCGAGTGTCAGGGTTGGCCACGCGGTTGTCAACAACCAATGTCTGAATATGTTGCGGCACCCCGGCGTGCTGGGGGGAGTGCCGCGACCGTTCCCGGCGAGCGGCGGGTGTTAGCCCGCTGTTCCAACCTGGAATGCGAAACGACAATCACGCGGGAGTTTCGGGCGCTTCCATTTGGGTAGCGATTCCCGTTCCGGGTTGGAACAGCGGGCTGACACCCGCCGCTCGCCGGGAATTGTCGCTGGGAACTACTCGGGATTGCGCTGGCGGGCGAGGTGCTCGTACAGCGACGCCTTCGGGTCGGTGACGCCGGCCCGCAACTTCGGTAGCAGTGGGCCGGGGGCGGGGTTGGTGCGGAGTTGCTGGAGGTAGTCGTGCAGGGCGGCGCGGGCGCGGTCGTCGCCGCGGAGGCAGAAGTGGACCCAGGCCCACGCCTCGCGGTACTCCGGCTTCTCCATGTCCGCCACGAGCTTGACCGCTTCGAGCCGCGCCAGGTCGGGGGCGAACGCGCCGCGGCGGAGCTTGTCGAGGTGGTCGGGGTTCAGGCCGTCGTTGGCCGGCGGTTGCTCGAAAAAGCCGGCCAGGCCCTCGTCGAGCCACAGCGGCACCCCGGCGAGGACCGTGTGCAGGATCGCGTGCGTGAGCTCGTGCCGGAGGTCGGTGCGGAGGTGCTCGCCCATCCACGTGTAGACCTGTAAGTCCTCGGCGGAATTGGGCCGCTTGCCGTCGCTGACGAAGTACGCCCGCCGGGCCGGCAGCCACGGGAAGCGGTCCCGCATGTACGACTCGTACTTGTCCTGCGTCTCGAACAGGTAGACCTGGACGATGTTGTTCCCGGCCGGCAGCCGGAGTTCGCGCTGGATGCGCTCGGGCAGGTCTTCGAGTTCGCGGAAGAGCGGGTCGGACGGTTCGAGCGGCACGTCGGTGTAAAAGACGAACTGGCCGACGCGCAACGCCGGTTGCACCCCGCCCGGCTTCTTGGTGGCCGTGGGGACTTGGGCGCGGGCCCCCGTCAGCGTGTCGGCGAGCGGCGACGGCTTGCCCGCCGGGTTGATGGCAGAGCAGCCGACGGCGACGCTCAGCGACAGTCCGCCGACGGCCCACGCGACAACAGTCGGTCGGCGGACCAGTCTCGGGAAGGCTCGGCGCATTCGGGAACCTCGGGCCAGGCCGCGCACCATACCCGACCGGGGCAGGGCAGGGGAAGTGCGCTTTACCCCACCATCATCGGCCACGCCGGAACGCGGGCTTGACGCAGAAAGAAGAAGCATTCCACCGCAGAGGGCACATGAGGGCGCGGAGAAAGGCCAAAACCGAAGCGAGTTGAAAACGCGAATGGGTTCTCCGTGCGCCCTCTCGCTGCAGCGGCAACCAATTGTGAGTGGACCCGACCCAAGTTTTCAGACTTTCACTTGTGCCCTCATGTGCCCTCTGCGGTAAATCGGTTTTGCATTTCTGAGCTTCGGCTTGCGGGGGGTGGGGGGCTTGGGTCACAATGCCGGCTCACCCGTTGGCAAGGAGGCCGCGCCATGATCCCGCTGTTACTCGCGAAGTTGCTCGTCCGGTCCGGGGCCGCCCGCTACCTGCCGGCCGCCCGCCGCCGCGCCCAGGGGGGCGAGGACTACTTGCACTACTACTCCGACCGCGTGCTGGCCGCCCCGGTGGCCGAGATGACCGACCCGGCGACCTTCCCCGCCGCGCCGACGGCGGACGCGATCGACCTGAACGTCGGTGCCCCGCAGTTCGCCTCGCCGCTGTCGCTCGGCCGGCCGACGGCCGACCGGGGCACGCGCCCCGAGGCGTGGGGACTGCTGGCGTTGCGGCAGGCCGTCGCCCGCACGCAAGCCCACCTGACCGGCCTGGCCGACGGGGACTGGCCCGACCCGGCCCGCGAAGTCCTCATCACCCAGGGGGCGAGCGGCGGGTACGCCGCCGTCCTCGACGCCCTGGTCAACCCCGGCGACCGCGTCGTCGTCTTCGACCCGACCGCCCCGCTGCTCGCCCTCGGGGCCGTGTCCCGCCGCGCGACCGTCCGCCGGGTGCCGACGACCGTGACCGCGGCCGGCGACCTGCACTACGACCCGGACGCGCTGTCCCGGGCGATGCGCGGCGCGAAGCTGGTCGTCCTCGCCGACCCCGGCAACCCGACCGGCGCGAGCCTGACCCCGGCCCAACGGGACCACCTGATCTGGGCGGCGAAGCGGTCGGACGTGCTGATCGTGCTGGACGAAACCTTCACGCCGTTCCGGTACGACGGCCACGCCGCCCCGATGCCCGCGGCCCAGGACCGCACCCTCCGCATCGGCTCGGTCACGCCCTACGGCCTGGCGTCGGCCCGCGTCGGCTGGGTGACCGGGCCGCACCACCTGGTCAAGGCCGTCGCGCTGACGGCGACCCTGAACGCCCCGTTCGTCCCGGCCCTGTGCCAGCAACTCGCGGCGCGCGAACTGGCCCGGGCCGAGGACCTGTTCGGCCCGACGGTCGAGGAGTTGCGCGCCCGCCGGCGGTACGCGCTCGACCGGCTGACGGCGATGGGCCTGCCCGCCCCGACGCCGCGCGGCGGCTACTTCACCTGGGTGGACGTGTCGCGCGCCCAGCCGGCGAAACCGGGCACGACCCCCGGCCGTGCCTTCGCCGAGCGGCTGTTGCGCGAGGCCGGCGTGCTCGTCGGCCCCGGGTGCGCGTTCGGCCCGGCCGGGGCGAACTTCGTCCGCGTCAGTTTCGCCGCCGAGGACGGCCGGCTGCGCGAGGGCCTGTCCCGGTTGGCCCGCTTCGTCACCGGCCCGACGGCGGGCAAGGTCGTCACGCCGGTCAAGGAAGAGCGCGAAGCGGTGTTCTCCCGGACGTAACCCGAGCGGTTTCAGCTTTTCTCCGCGCCCGCCGGTGCCCCCGGCGGTAAATCATGAGGGACTGCCCGCCTACCCCCACCGCCCTTCTCCCCGGGTGATCCCGATGCTCCGTCGCTTCCTGGCCGTGATGGTGGTGTCGTCCGCCGGCGTCGCCGCCGCGCTCACACCGCCCGATGCCGTCAAACCGGTCGCCCCGGCGGCCGCCGAGCGGGAGAAGGACTTGCCCGACGGGACGACTGCGGCTCTCAAACAGATGGCGACGTTCCGGCTGCCGCCGGGGATGCGGGTCGATTTGTTCGCCGCCGAGCCGATGCTCGCGTCGCCCGTGGCCATCGGGTTGGACGACCGCAACCGCGTGTTCGTCGCCGAGGAGTACCGCTTCAACCAGGGGACCGAGGAGAACCGCACCCGCGGCTTCTTCCTCGACGACGACCTGCAGTTGAAGACCGTCGCCGACCGCCTGAAGATGTACGAAAAGCACGCCGCGAAGTTCCCCGGCGGCATGGGCCACTTCACCAAGCACGCCGACCAGGTCCGGCTGCTCACCGACACGACCGGCAGCGGCAAGGCGACCAAGGCGAGCGTTTTCGCCGGCGGCTTCAACGCCCCGGCCGACGGCCTGGCAGCGGGCGTCATGGCGTCGAACGGCAAGGTCTTCCTGACGTGCATCCCCAACCTCTGGGAGTTGAGCGAGGAGAAGGCCGGCGTCGCCACCAAGCGCGAGGCGCTCTTGACCGGGTTCGGCGTCAACTGCGCGTTCCTCGGCCACGACCTGCACGGCCTCATCTGGGGGCCGGACGGCAAAATCTACTTCAGCGTCGGCGACCGCGGCTTTCACGTCACCACCAAAGAAGGCGCGACACTCAGCGGCCCGCGAACCGGGGCCGTCTTCAAGTGCAACCCCGACGGCACGGAACTCGAGGTCGTCCACCGCGGTTTGCGGAACCCGCAGGAACTCGCCTTCGACGAGCACGGCAACCTGTTCGCCGACGACAACAACTGCGACAAGGGCGACCACGCCCGGCTCGTGTACGTCTTCGACGGCGGCGAGAGCGGCTGGAACATGGCCTACCAGACGATCCCCGACCCTTACCTCACTGGCCCGTGGCATGCCGAACGCATGTGGCACCTGGCCCAGGACGGCGGCGGGGTCCAGCCGGCGTGGATCGTGCCGTGCGTCGGCAAGATCGGCACCGGCCCGAGCGGCTTTTTGTTCACCAGCGGGACGAGCCTGGCCGACCGGTACAAGAACGCCTTCATCATGTGCAACTTCACCGGCGGGGGTGGCCTCGAAGCCTTCAAAGTCCGGCCGCAAGGGGCCGGGTTCGAGGTCGTCGATTACCACGACTTCCTCAAGCCGATCCTGGCCACCGACGCCGAATTCGGCACGGACGGCAAGCTGTACGTGTCGGACTTCGTCGGCCTGAAGTGGGAGGGCGGCAGCGCCGGCGGCCGCGTCTACACCGCCTACGACCCCGCGAAGGTCAACTCGCCCGCCGTGCTGGAGGTGAAGAAACTCTTCGCCGACGGCTTCGACAAGCAGTCCACGCCGGCGTTGGGCAAGTTGCTCGCGCACGCCGACATGAAGGTCCGCCAGCGGGCGCACTACGAGTTGGCCAAGCGCGGCCCGGACGGCCTCGCACAGTTCGTCGCCGTCGTCAACCGTCCGGGTGACGGCCTCGACCGTCTGCACGCCGTCTGGGGGTTGGGCATGGTCCTCGCCAAGCACCCGGCCGCGGCGGTCACGCTGACGGCCCTGTTGACGGACGCGACCGCCGAAGTGCGGGCGCAGGCGGCGAAGACCTTGGGCGAGCGCAAAGTCGTCTCGTCGGCCGCGCCGCTGATGGCGCTGCTGGACGACGCCGCGCCGCGGGTGGTGTTCATGGCCGCGCAAGCGTTGGGGCAGTTGAAGCACGCCCCGGCCGCCGACAAACTCGTCGGGGTGATCCGCGCGAACGACAACCGCGACCCGACCCTGCGGCACGCCGTCGTCACCGCCCTGGCCCGCCTCGGCGACGAGAACAAGATCGCCGACCTCGCCAAGAACCCGAGCGCCGCCGTGCGGCTCGCGGCGGTGCTGGCCCTGCGCCAGCAGAAGTCGGTGCAACTCTTCCACTTCCTGGAAGACGCCGACCTGGGCGTCCGCGCCGAGACGGCCCGGGCGGTCCACGACGCCCCGGTCGAGTCGCTGATGCCGGCGCTCGCGCGCTACGCCCCGCACCTGACGGGCGCGGGCGGCGACGCCTACGCCCGCCGGGTGCTCGACGCCGCCTTCCGCGCCGGCACGGCCGACCACGCCAAGGCCGTGGCGCACGCCGTCACCAACCCCGAACTGACTCAGTCGGTGCGAAGCGAGGCGTTGGCGATGCTCCGCGAGTGGGACGAACCCGGCCCGCGCGACCGCGTCACCGGCGTCTGGCGGCCGGTCGGGGGTCGCTACGGGCCGGTGGCGCAGGCCGTCGTGCAGGCCGGCGTCGATCGACTGCTCGCGGGGACTGCGGGCAAGCTGCAAGGCGAGGTCGTCGAGACGCTCGCGGCCCTCAAAATCGAGGTCGATCAGGACCGCGCCGTCGGCTGGGCGACCGACGCGAAGGCCGACGTGAACTTGCGGGCCGCCGCGTTGAAGCTCCTCGCCGACCGCAAGGCCGAGCCGTTCGACGCGATCGCGGCCGGCGTCTTGAAGTCCGGCCCCCCGGCGCTGGCCGCCGCCGTCCGCGACCTGCTCGCCGACGCCCAGCCCGACCGGGCGACGAAACTCGTCCTGGCCGTCCTCGGTGACACCGGCGTATCACTCGTCGAGCGGCAGCGCGCCCTCGGCACGCTGACGCGGCTCAAGACCGACGACGCCGGGGTCTCCCTGGACGTGTGGGCCGGCCGGCTCGTGTTGGGCGAAGTGCCGATCGACTTACAAGTGGACGTGGTGGACGCACTCAAGGCCGCCCCGACGCCGTACCGGGACGGCCTGCGGGCGAAGTTCGAGGCGAAGGTGCCGAAAGACCCCGTCGGCAAGTTCCGCTCCAGTTTGACCGGCGGGGACGCGGCCCGGGGCCGGGAAATCTTCGTCAACAACGCGGCCGCGCAGTGCGTCCGCTGCCACGCGGTCAACGGCCAAGGCGGCGTCGCCGGGCCGGACTTGACCAAAGTCGGCGAGCGCAACCCGGTCGCCACCCGCGATTACCTGTTGGAGTCGATCGTGCTGCCGAGCGCGAAGATCGCCGTCGGGTTCGCCACGGTCACGCTGACCCTGGCCGACGGCCGCGTCGTCGCCGGGACGGTGCTGGCCGAGGACAAGACGTGCGTCACGGTGCAGACGCCGGACGGCAAGAAGCAGGTCGTCCCGCTCGACGAGATCGACGCCCGCACCGCGCCGGTGAGCGCGATGCCGAGCGCCGAGCGGGCGCTGACGCCGCGCGAGATGCGCGACCTGATCGAGTACCTGGCCACGCTGAAGTGACCCCGCCCGGGGGCTTTCAGCCGATGGCGTCTTTCCACTTCTTGACGCGGAGCGGGTCGAGTTCCGAGTCCCGCTTGCCGGCGACGCAGACGCTGCCGCGGACGGCGTAGTAGTCCGGGGCGACGCGGCCGAGGAGCCGCGCCTGCTCGGGCTTGAGCGACCCGCCCAGGGCGACGATCACCCCGCCGCGCTGCAGGGTCTCGATCAACTCGGCGACTTCGCCCACGGCCATGTGGTCGAACAGCGACCGGCCGTCCTTGTGGAAGGTGTCGAGCAGGAAGGCGCGGTAGCGGAACCGCTTGGCGAACTTGACGACCTCGGCCGGCGGCACCGAGTTCGCCTTCTCCCAGTCGGCGTAGGCGGTCGCAACGACTTCGACCGGGGCCGGCACGTCCCGCCGGGTTTGCAGCAGGTCTTCGCCCCAGCCCGGCCCGCCCGTGTACCCGGCCAGCCCCCACTTGACGTAGGTCAGCGGCAGTTCGAGGTGCCAGTGCGCGGCGGTCAGGATCGCCTCCGACCACTCGCCCAGGGCGGCGCTCACCGGCACCCGGCCGTTGACGACTTCGAGGACGGCGGCCACGGTCTCGTGGTGGGCCATGCCGAGCGGGCCGCGCGACGGTTCCTTTACGTCGATCAGGTCCGCCCCGGCCTCCAAGGCGACGCCCGCTTCGTCCGCGCTGCGGACGCTGACCAGCAGCTTCGCCTTGGGCGGGGCGACTTTCGCGGACTCGGCTTGCGGGCGAGCGGGCATCCCGGTATTCGCCGCCGACGGGGCCACAGTAAAGACGGAAGTGCGGGCCTTCTTGGCCTTGTCAGTCATGGGCAGGGAATCCTTCCACGCGGAAAAAGAACGTGTTCCCCGGGACCGCGTAGAACGGCACGGGCCGGAGTTCCCGGAATGTTAACCCAAACAGCCCCGTCTCGACATACCAGTCTGGCGCGTTGAGGTGCCGGCCGGCGTCGGCCTCGAACGCGACCGCCGTTTTGTACGCCACGCACCCGGTCAACTCGCCGACCCCGACGACCCCGCCGCGCAACCCGGCGGCCAGGCGCAACTCGGGCGTCGTCACCCACTTCCAGGCCTCCGGCCGCTCGTCCGGCACCTTCGAGGCGTGAATCAGAATGCGGCCCCGCCGGGACGCCGGCCACGTCCGCACCTCGACGCACTTCACCCCGTGGGCGAGCAGGGTGGCCCACGGCTGCTTGACCGACAGGGCAACGGACACTTCGGGCACGGGCGGAATCGTCATGGCGGGGCGGAACTCGCGCGGGCCTCACGTCGTGTCGCGGGGTTTACGAATTCCCCGATAGGGGATTTTAACGGCCCGGGCGGACGCCGGGGGTTTGCTCGCCCCGTTTTGTGAACTATGGATTAGCTGTCCCGCACTCGCCCCGGACTGTCCGCCCTCCGGACAGTGTCGGAAAGTCCCCAGCGCCCCTTACACGACGGAACGCCCGATGCCGGTCCGTTTAGTGAGTAATGAAGAGCTGCCCGGCCCGCTGAAGGGGTACCGGCTCATCGAGCGCCTCGGCCGCGGCGGGTTCGGCGAGGTCTGGAAGGCCGAGGCCCCCGGCGGGCTGATGAAGGCCGTCAAGTTCGTCTTCGGCGACACCGACTCGATCGACGAGGACGAGGCCCGGCCCGCGCAACAAGAGGAGAAAGCCCTCCACCGCGTCAAGTCGATCCGCCACCCGTACATCCTGTCCCTGGAGCGGTTCGACAAGATCGACGGCCAGCTCATCATCGTCATGGAGCTGGCCGAGAAGAACCTGTGGGACCGGTTCCGCGAGTACCGGGGGCAACAGCTCGCCGGCATCCCCCGCGACGAACTGCTCGGGTACATGGACGAGGCGGCCGAAGCCCTCGACCTGATGAACGAGCACTACAACATCCAGCACCTGGACGTGAAGCCGCAGAACCTGTTTCTGATGTACAACCACGTCAAAGTGGCGGACTTCGGCCTGGCCAAGATGTTCGAGGGCGCGCGGGGCACGATCACCGGCGGGGTCACGCCCGTGTACGCCGGCCCCGAGACGTTCGAGGGGTACGTGTCCCGGTTCACCGACCAGTACAGCCTGGCCATCTGCTACCAGGAACTGCTCACCGGGCGGCGACCGTTCGAGGGGTCGAACACCAAGCAACTGCTGATGCAGCACCTGAACGCGGTGCCCGACGTGTCCCCGTTGGCGTTGGGCGAGCGGCCGATCATCGCGCGGGCACTGAGCAAGAAGCCGGACGACCGGTGGCCGAGCAACACGGAGATGGTGCGGGCGCTGAAGGCGCTCAAGGACGGCGTCGCGGGCGGCGGGTCGGGGGCCTACGGCCAGCCGCAGCGGGCGAAGACGGACACGCCGATGCCGGCCCCCGGGCCGGGGCCGGAGACCGCGCCGGCGACCGCCCCGAACGCGGCCACGCCCGGCCCGTTCCCCGGGTCGGACACGGTGGCCTTCCCGATGGCCGGGGGGACGCTGTCCCCCCTCGTGGTCGGCGGGCCGCGGCTGGTCACCCAGTCGAACTCGCTGTCCGGGCTGGCCCCGGCCCTGACCTTGCAAAAAGTCCAGGCCGCGCCGACCGGCCGGGCGAGCGCCCTGGGCGACGTGGTGCCCGAGAAAGTCGGCGACGGGGTGCTGTTCCCGGCGCTCATCGTGGGCGTCGGGGCGACGGGCCTGAGCGTCCTCCGGGCGCTCCGGCGGGCGATCCGCGAGCAGTTCGGCCGGGCCGACGCCGTCCCGACGGTCCGCTTCTTGTACCTCGACACCGACCCCGAGGCGGCCGCCCTGGCCACGACCGGCCCGGACGCCCTGAGTCCGCGGGAAGTGGTGCTGACGCGGTTGAACCGCCCGACGCACTACTTGCGGCACCCGACCATGCCGACGACCGAGCAGTGGATGCCGCCGGGGATGTTGTACCAATTGCCCAAGAACGCCGGCCCGGCCGGGGGCGTCCGCGGGTTCGGCCGGCTCGCCTTCTGCGACCACTACCGGACCCTCGGGCAGCGCGTCCGCCAGGAGGTCGAGACGTTCCTCGCGGACGACGCACTGGACAAGGCCGGGGCCGCGACCGGCCTGGGCGTGCGGTCGAACCGCGGCCGCGTGTACGTC
The DNA here is from genome assembly GCA_043745465.1 of Fimbriiglobus sp. Taxonomy (GTDB): domain Bacteria; phylum Planctomycetota; class Planctomycetia; order Gemmatales; family Gemmataceae; genus Fimbriiglobus. The sequence goes on along the minus strand of JAYTSV010000055.1, from coordinate 38,123 downwards.
GTCGCCGGCACGTCCGGAGGCACCGGGTCGGGCATGTTCCTCGACCTGGCGTACCTGATCAAGACCCAACTCCGGGGCATCGGATACCGCAAGCCCGAGACGGTCGGCGTCCTCCTCGTCCCCCCGGCCGACGCCACGTCGGCCAAGAACCAGGGCCTGGTCAACACCTACGCGGCCCTCGCCGAACTGTACCACTTCAGCACCGGGGCGGAGTACCAGCCCGTGCTCGACGCGGCCGTGCCGACGCCCCCCGACGCCGGCGGGCCGTTCTCCCGCGTGGCCGTCTTGCAGTTGCCGGTGCTGCCCAAGCCGCGGCCCCAGGCTGAAGTGTTCGGGCTGGCGGCCCGCGGACTGTACGCGGAGTTGCTCACCACCACCGGCCGGGTGACCGACTACGTGCGTAGCGTGACCCCGGTGCAGAGCGGGGGTTCCCCCGTGGTCCAGTCGTTCGGCCTGTACCGGCTGACGTGGCCCCGGGCGGAACTCCTGACCGGGGCGACGCGGTCGTTCAACCGGCAACTCCTGACCCGGTGGGCGGGCAAGGAGTCGGCCCACCTGCGCGAGCCGCTGACCGCCTGGCTGGACGACCTGTGGTCGCGGAAGCGGCTGGACATCCGGTCGATCGTCGATCGGTTCCACGCGGCGGCCCAGGACGCCCTCCGGGAGTCGCCCGAGGCCGTGTTCGCCGCCGCCGTGGACACCCTGCGGACCCGCACCCCGGGCGTCGGCCGGCTGGACACGTCGGCCGCGTGCGTCGTCCTCGACCAGCTCATCCGCCTGGTCGGCAAGCCGGAGTTCGAGCAAGCCCCGCCCGGCACCCTGGAGGCGACCATCGAGGACGTCGCCCGGGTCATCGTCGCCGAGTCCGACGCCGACCTGTCGGTCCTCGCCGTGTCGTTCATCGAGCAGCCGCAGTACCGCCTGGCCGGGGCCGAGGAAGCCCTGGCCCAGCACACGCAGCGCCTCCGGGACACGATCGAGGGGTTGGAAGCCCGCCTGGTCGAGCTGAGCAAGGACGTGGCCGCGACGTACTACCGGCTGCTGCAAGTGATCGGCACGCTGACCGCGGCCACCGGCCTGAACTCGCTGCCCGGCCGCAAGTCCGCGCTGACCCACGAGATGTACGACATCCTACAAGTGTACCCGGCCAAGCGGCTGCAGTACATCGAGTACAACTCGGCCGCCCTGCTGTACCGCGGGCTGCTCGCCAACATCCCCGAGTACGTCCGGGACGTGAGCTTCTGCCGGACGCGGCTCGTCGAGATGTGCCAAACGTTCGCCGACCCGCCGAAGAGCGCCGAGCCGTTCCTGTGCGGCAAGTTGATCCTGCCGGCCGGGTGCGACAGCATCGCCTCGACCGTCACGCAGATCATCGACGCGCTGCCGACCGAAGACATGTTGGCGTACGACCAGGCGCTGCAAAAGGAACTGTCGAAGACGTTCCGCGGGGTGGCCAACCTGTGCCTGAAGGCGACCCGCACGCCCGAATTCCTGGCCATGCTCACGGCCCGCACGCAGGCCTTCCTGGACAAGCGGCTGGAGACGACCGACCCGGCCACGATCCTCCTCCGCTATCAGGGGTCGGGCGTCAGCCTGTCGGCGGCCCTGCGGCAGGCGTACGAGGCCGCCGCCCCGGTCCTGGCCGCGACCTCCGGTCCCACGCCCCTGGAGGCGACCATCCTGGCCCTGCCGGCCGGCCGGTCGGCCGACCAGGTCCGGCAGGCCCTCGAAGCGGTGACGGCCGGGGTCGAGTTCATCCCCGCCCCGCTCGCCGACGACATCGTGTTGTACCGCGAGTACCCCCGCCTCGAACTCGCCGCCCTGCCCCAACTCGGCCACTACGCTAAGGACGCGTACGCCCGCCAGTTGAACGGCGAACTCAGCCCGCACACCCGCGCCGACGTCCGCTGGACGGCCCCGCAAACTGGACCTTGACACCCGCCGGACGCCCCCGCCCTGCGCCCCGAGAGACGACGCCGTGAACGCCCCGACCGACCGGACCGACCAGGGACTCGCCATGTCCGTGCGCATCGAAAGCCAGGCCGAACCGGTCCCCGGCTACCGCCTCCTCGACCGCCTCGGGAGCGGCGGGTTCGGCGAGGTCTGGCGGGCCGAGGCCCCGGGCGGCATCTTCAAGGCCATCAAGGTCATTCACGGCGACCTCCGCAACCGGGACAACGACTCGTACCGGTTCGCCGAGCAGGAACTGAAGGCCCTCAAGCGGGTCAAGCAGGTGCGCCACCCGTACCTCCTGACCATCGACCGGTACGACATCGTGGACGGCCGGCTGATGATCGTCATGGAGCTGGCCGACTGCAACCTGTGGGACCGGTTCCGCGTCTGCCGCAAGGCCGGGCTGATCGGCATCCCGCGGGACGAACTGTTGCGGTACATGAGCGAGACGGCCGAGGTCCTCGACCTGTTCGACGAAAAGTTCCAACTCCAGCACCTGGACATCAAGCCGCAGAACCTGTTCCTGCTCCACGACCACGTCAAGGTGGCGGACTTCGGCCAGGTCAAGGACCTGGAAAACCACATGGCCCAGGTGACCGGCGGGATCACCCCGGTGTACGCCGCGCCCGAGACGTTCGACGGGTTCGTGTCCCGGTACTGCGACCAGTACAGCCTGGCGTGCGTGTACCAGGAACTCTTGACCGGGGTGCGGCCGTTCGACGGGACGAGCATGCAGCAACTGCTCATGCAGCACCTGCAGATGGCCCCGAACCTGGCCCCGTCGCCGCCGGCCGAGCGGCCCGCCCTCGCCCGCGCGCTGTCGAAGCAGCCGAACGACCGCTTCCCGAACGTCAAGGCGATGGTCGAGGCGATCCGCAACGGGACGCCGAACGCCCGCCCGGGGCCGATGAAATCGCCGTCCCTGGCCGCCTCCGCCCCGCCGGCCGTGCCCGCCGACTACTCGCCGTCGGAGCGCATCGAGGTAAGTTTGACCGGCGCGCCGGGCCTGGACGCGACCGACCTGCCGGGCGCGCCGCTCGGCCTGGTGCCGGCGTCGTACGCCCCGAGTACGATCGCCGCCGCGCTGTTCTCGAAGGAATCGACGCCGTTCCCGACCGGCCTGGTGGAGACGGCCGCCCCGCCCGACCGCCCGGCCCCCGCGGAGCTGCACGGGCCGGGCTGCCTGCGGCCGGTCCTCGTCGTCGGCCTCGGGCACACGGGCCGGCTCGTCCTGCAGCGGTTCCGCAAGCAGGTCGCCGACCGGTTCGGCACCCCGGACAAGGTACCCCTGCTGCGCACCGTCTACATCGACACCGACCCCGACGGACTGGTCGCCGCGACCGCCGACCGGCCCGGGTACGGCGCGCTGGCGGCCGACGACGTGGTCCCCGCGAAGCTCGCCCGGGCGGCGCACTACATCAAGCCGCGGGTGAACGGCCGCACGCTCCTCGACGGCTGGTTCGACCCGTCGTGGCTGTACAAGTTGGCGCGGAACCCCGTGTCGATGGGTCTGCGGGCGTTCGGCCGGCTGGCGTTCGTAGACCACTACCGGACCATCGCGCACAAGCTCCAGTCCGAACTCGAAGCGGCCACCGACCCGCAGGCGATGGCCGACGCGGAACTGCACACGGGCCTCGAATTGGGCACGAACCGGCCGCGCGTGTACGTCGTCGCCGGGCTGGGCGGCGGGACCGGGAGCGGGATGCTCATCGACCTCGCCTACGCCGTCCGCCAGCGGCTCCGCAAGCTCGGGTACGCCGACCCCGAAGTCGTCGGCCTGTTGCTCGCGCCGCCGGACGCGCCGCCCGGCGAGGTCAACCCGCAGGCCCAGGCGAACGCCTACGCCACGCTCACCGAACTGCACCACTACGCCCGCCCCGAGACGCACTTCCACGCCGTGTACGACCAGCGCACGCCGCCGGTCCGCGACGCGGCCGCCCCGTTCGCGCGGGTCTACCTCGTCCCCGGACTGGCGTACCCCGTCCCCGCCCCGGGCACCCCGAGCGGGGTGACGACGACCGCGGCCCCCCGGGCCACCCGCACGCCGTCCGGCATTGGCTTCCCGGCGTCGCGCGGGTCCGGGTCGGTACGGCTCGCGGCCCGCCGGTCCGGGTCGCAGGCGTTTGAAGCCGACCGCACCGCGCCGGCCGGTCCCGGGTCGGGTACGCGCCTGACCGAGGACCCCGGCCTGCCGGACGCCGTCGCCCGCGCCGCCGACTTCCTCCGCCTCCAACTGTTCACGCCGGCCGGCCCTCTCCTGGACGAGGTCCGCCCGCCGGCGACCGATTCGGACCACGGCAGCTTCGTGCAAACCTTCGGCCTGAAGCGGTTCGGCTGGCCCCGGGCCGAGGTCGTCGGCCGGACCGCCCGCATCCTGAGTACCGTCCTCGTCAACCACTGGGTGTCGCCGGACGCCGCGCACGTCCGCCAGACGATCCCCGCCTGGGCGCAGGAACAGTGGGCGCGGCACGGCCTCGACATCGACGCGCTGACGGCCGACTTGCTCCGCGCCGCGGAAGCGGACACCGGGGTCAACCTGGCCCAGGTCGTCGCGCTCGGGACCGACCACCTGTTGCCGAAGGGCTGGCTGGCCCGCACCCCGGACGCCGAGCGGACGGCCGCGGTCGTGGACCAGTGGGTCGCCCTGATCGGCCGGCCGAACCTGCCGTCCGGCCGCGAGCCGATTTTCCCGAACGCACTCGCCGACGCCGCCGAACGCCGCACGGAGCACGTCCTGGCCGAGTTCACCGGGCTGTTCCCGAACCTGATCGAGGCCCCCCAGTTCCGCCTGGCCGGGACCGAAGAAACCATCCGCCAGGTGCTCGGCATCCTGGACCGCACGCGGCAGCGGGCGGACAAAGAGGCCGCCGCCGCCGAGGCCGAAGCGGTCGGCGCGATCGACCTGCTGTCCGCCCACGCGAACAGCCACCGGGGCAGCCGCAAGCTGGGCGGGGGCGAGTTCGGCGACGCGCTGCGCGACTTCCCCCGGGCCCACGTCCGGTCCCTGCAGTTGAGGGCCGCGGCCCGCCTGTACCGCAAGCTCAAGGACGTCCTCGTGGCCCTCCTGTCCGAGGTCACCGCCTGCCGCCAGCGGCTCGAAATGGGCGTGCCCGACCTGGGCCTCGACGCCGAGACGGTCGCCGACCCGGCCCTGCCCGGCGAGTTCCTGCCGGCCGGGTGCGACGGCACCGAGGACGCCGCCCAGCACTTCCTCAAGTCCCTCACGGACGACGACTTCATCGACCTCGACCTGCGCGTCCAGGAGGGTCTGGAGCGCCACTTCGGCGGGCTGTACCAGGCCTGTCTGAACTCATCCGAGGGGCACGCCGGCATCTTCAAGGTGCTCCGCGAGCAGACCCGGTCGTACCTCGACCGGCGGCTCGGCGAAGTGGACTTCGCCGCGATGCTGTTCGCGCACTTCGGCGGCCAGTCGCACGCCGCCGGCGGCCTCGCGCACGCCTTCGAGGAGGCCCGCCCGGGGCTGGTCGGCAACGGTCCGTGGTCGAACGCCGCGGTCAACCTGTACGTCGGCCCGGCCGGGACCGGGGGCGACCCGGTCCGCGAAGTCGCCGCCGAAGTCCTCCCGGACGGCACCATCGACGCCCAGACCCCCGACGAGGTGCTGATCTACCGCGAGTACTGCGAAGTGCCCCTCGGGGCCATCCCGCAGTTGGGCGCGCTGTGGGTGAACGCGTACAAGAACTTCCCCGACCTGCACCAGGCCACTCCGCACGTGCGGCTCGACGTGACCCAGTGGACCGACGTGGACGCGCTGTAAGCCGCCGCCGCCGGCGCGGTGGAATTACCCAATTCCCTGAACCGGCGCATCTCCCCCACCCGATACGAGCGTTGCCGCGGGTCCGACCGGCCCGCGTTCGTCAACGCCCCGGGTGCCCCACCATGCTCGCCGCCCGCCGACCCCTGACCCTCGCCGTCTTCCTCGCCGCGACCCTGTCGGGCGGGTGCAACACCATCGCCTCGACCCTCGGCTTCACCCCGCCGGTCCACAAACTCATCCCGCCGGCCGAGCAGTTCCGGACGCTGGCCGTGGACCCGGCCCCGCTGGCGAAGGAACTCGACAAGGCCCCGCTAGCCGCCTACGTCGTCGAGCCGGGCGACACGCTCAGCGTCGAGCCGGTGGACCTCGACTCGCCGGTCCGCCTGCCGGGCAACCAGCCGGTCTTGCCCGACGGCACCATCGACCTGGGCAAGTACGGCCGGCCGGTGATCGCCTGGAAGACGGTCCCGCAAATCGAGACCGAAGTCCGGCAACTGATCGCCGGCCAGACCCCCGCCAAAGACCGCGCCGCGGCGACCGTAACCGTGCGGCTGATCGGCCGGGAGAGCAAAGTCTTCTACGTCCTGGGGGAGGTCAACGCCCCGCGCGCCTACCCCCTGGCCGGCCGCGAAACCGTGCTGGACGGCCTCCTGATCGCCGGCGGCTTGACGCGCCAGGCCGACGCGAAGAAGGTGATCGTCTCCCGGCCGAGTCGCCCGGAGGGGTGCCGCACGGTGCTGCCGGTTTGCTACAACCAGATCGTGCAACTCGGCGACACCTCGACGAACTACCAGTTGCAGCCCGGCGACCGCATCTACGTCCCGTCGCAATCGCCGATCGACGACTTCGTCAAGAAGTTCCGCAACCGCGGCCAGCCCGAGTGCGGCCCGTGCCGCGGGCCGCAAGTCCCGTGCCGCGGCGGCGGCGGCGTGGCTCCGCCGCAGGCGAGTCTTGGCGAGCGGCCCACGTGAGTGGGCTGTTCCAACCCGGAATAGGTGATGACGACTGTGGGGAGTTTCGAGCGCTCGCGGCGGGAAGTCACGCGCATTTCAGGTTGGAACAGCCCACGCACGTGGGCCGCTCGCCAAGACTCGCCTGCGGCGGTTACTTCTCCGACATCTTGGCCGGCTTGCGCTGCACGGGGCCGCCGTACTGGCCAGGCGGGGGCAGGTCGGGGATCGTGAAGTCGATGCCGACGCGGGGCACGGCTTGCTCGTCCGGTTGGGTGCCGGGGGCGCGGACCCGCCAGCCCTCGTCGGTCTGGCCCACTTTGAACCCGGCATTGAACAGCTTGGCCATGCTCTTCGGCTCGAAGTTCAAGGCGTCCCCGTCGTCCTCGAAGTCGCGGGGGACGGCCGTGAACCGCGCCTTCATCCCGGTAATCAGGCACAGGTAGTTGATGCGCAACAGGTCGTTCTGCGTCATCGCGTAGACCAGCGACCCGACCGACGTGCCCAGGATGCTGCCGAAGACGCGCGGCTTGATGCAGTCGGGGTCGGCGTACAGTTTACCCGCGATTAGACTGTGGATGTTCGACCCGGCGAGCGGCCGCTTGCTGTTCCGCAACTGGTCCTGGGGGACGTTGATGAGCGCGAGGCGGACGAAGATTTCGCTCGTCACTCCGCCGTCCACGTGCAGTTCCTGGTACGTCTGGCCGTTGACGACCACGTCGAACGTGACCGGCGGGAACTGGCCCGGGACCGAGGCGGTCGCCAGGAAGATATCGACGAGCAGCTTCTTCTTGTCCGGCCGGGTGCCCGCGGCGATGGCCGTCACGTCCCAGACGCACAGCCGGCGGGTGTCCAGGTTGGTCGTGCCGATGAAGCAGTGCCGGTCCTCGGCGTGCGCGGCGGCCAGGTCGGCGATCGTCTCGTCCGTCGTGAAGTCTTCGATCGTCTTGCGGAGCGGGTCGGACGACGCGAACGCGCGCGTGAACGGGAGCTTCCGCAGCGGGTTCTTCTTGAGCACCTGGTCGGTCGTGATCTCGGTGTACAGCTTCTTGAGTGCGGTGTCGTACTTCGGGCCGAGGAAGCCGAACACGGCCACGTAGGCCCCGGTGCTCACGCCGGTGGCGATGTCGAACTTCGGCCGGGTGCCGCGGTTGGTCCAGCCGCAAATGACCCCGGCGGGGTACGCCCCGTACTTGCCGCCCCCGGACACGGCGAGGATTTCGTACCGCTTGTTCCCGGCCGGCGGGGCCTTGTCCGCGTCGTCCGGCATCAGATTGGCCGTGAGCTGCTCGAAGATCGCGGGGTCGGCGTACTGGGCGGTCACGGCGGTCGAGTCGTTGGTCGTGCCCCGGGCCTCGGGGGACGGCGGCGCGCACTTGCGGTCCGGCGGTCGCAGGGCCGCGCAGCCGATCACCCCGGCCGCGAGCAGGACGGCGAGCGCCGCGCGTGCCGCGCCCCTTGAAATCGGCGCGCCGATTCCGATCTTGAGTGCGATCGGCACGGGAACACCGGTAGGGGGCACTGGACTCATGGCAGACACGGCATCCGGGGGCAAGTTGGCAATCGTCGTGGGCGGCGGGCCTGCCCCGGGCATTAACGGCGTCATCTCGTCGGTCACCATCGAGGCCGTCAACCAGGGCCTCGAAGTCGTCGGCGTCCGGGACGGCTTCAAGAACCTCATCGCCGGCGACTTGACCCAGGTCCGCCGGCTCACGATCCCGGACGTCGCGCACTATTACAACCGCGGCGGGTCGATGCTCGGTACCAGCCGGACCAACCCGGCGAAGAAGGTCGAGGACATGAACAAAGTCCTCGACAGCTTCGACAAACTCGGGGTCAAATACCTCGTCACCATCGGCGGCGACGACACCGCCTTCAGCGGGAGCCAGGTGTATAAGCGGGCCGGCGGAAAAATCAAGGTCGCTCACGTCCCCAAGACGATCGACAACGACTTGCCCCTGCCCCCCGGCATCCCGACCTTCGGGTTCGAGACGGCCCGGCACATCGGCGTGGGTTTGGCCCGCAACCTGTACGAGGACGCCCGGACCACGACCCGGTGGTACCTGATCGTCAGCATGGGCCGCGCCGCCGGGCACCTGGCGCTCGGCATCGGCAAGGCGTCGGCCGCGACCGTAACGATCATCGCCGAGGAGTTCGCCGGCAAGACGGTCGCCCTCGACCACATCTGCGACATCATCGTCGGGTCGATCGTCAAGCGCCTGGCCGTCGGCAAGGGGTACGGCCTGGCCGTCCTCGCCGAAGGGCTGATCGAGTCGATCGGCGAGAAGGGCCTGATCGACGCCCTGGGCGACGAACTCGACCGGTACGGCAACGTCGAGCGCGACCCGCACGGGCACCTGCGGCTGGGCGAGATCGAGTTCGGCCGCATGATCCGCTACCGCATCAACGAGCGACTCGAGAAGCTCGGCCTCAAAGTCACGATGGTCGATAAGGACCTCGGGTACGAACTCCGGTGCGCCGACCCGATCCCGTTCGACGCGGAGTACACCCGCAACCTCGGGTACGGCGCGGTCAAGTTCCTGATGTCCCGCGAGTCGGACAAGTACGGCGCGATCATGAGCTACGAGGGCGGCAGCCTGAAGCCGCTGAAGTTCGAGGACATGATCGACCCGGCGACGAGCCGGATGCGGCCCCGCCTGGTGGACGTGAAGAGCGAACTGTTCGAGTGCGCCGTCCGGTACATGACCCGCCTGGAGGCCAACGACTTCGACACCCCCGAGGAGTTGGCGAAGCTCGCCGCCGTCGTGAAACTGACCCCCGCGCAGTTCCGCGACCGCTTCGAGTACCTGGTGAAGTAACGGCGGGCCAAGAGCGTCAGCGACTGGACATTTTCCCGCGGTCGGTCGGCTCCGGCCGGGGGTGGGTCGTGCGGTTCGGGCACCTGGTTCGGTTCGTCGGCGGGTCCCTCCTCCGGCAGAAGGGGCGGACCCTGTTGACGCTCGTCGGGGTCGCCGTCGGGGCGACTTCGCTGGCGTTCACGCTGTCGCTCGGGCTGGGCCTGCGGGCGATGGTGGACCGCGAGTTCGAGACCCGCGCCAACTTCTGGGACGTGACCGTCTTGCCCGCCGACCGTGGGGCGGTCGTGCCGGAAACCGACATCCCGCCCGACCGCATCACCGTCCCGCCCGGCGTCACCGGCGAGCGCCGCGACCGACTCCGTTCCAGTTTGGTCCGCGCGTACCAGCAGAGTCATCCGCGGACGCCGCCGAAGCCGCTGACCGCCGCCGACCTCGACGCCTTCGCCGCGCTGCCGGACGTGGTGAGCGTCTGGGCCGCGCTCGGCTCGACGGGGACGCTCCGGTTCGACGCGGACGGCGCGCCGCGGGTCTCGGCGTTCGTCACCACCCGCCGCTACGACCGCGCCCGCCTGCAGCCGCGCGTCGTGCAGGGCACGCTCCCCGACGGCGACCACGGCGACGGGGTCTTGCTCGGCGAATCGGTGCTGTTGAAGCTCGGGTTGACGACCGACGCCCAGTTCGACGCGGTGATCGGCCGGCCGGTCCAGGTCACGGTCGAGGACCGGACCCGCAGTTACGGCCACGAGGCCGCCCCGGCCGTCTTGCGGCTCGCGGGGTCGAACCTATCGGCGAGCGAATCGGAGTTGACGGCCAAGGTCATGCGGCAACTCCCGCAGGCGATCGACGGCATGGACCTGCACCCCCTGGAACGCGCGGCCGTTCAGCGCCTTCTCGCGGACCAGGCGAAGGCGAAGGGCGCGCCGGCCGACCCGGCCAAGGCGACGGCGACCTTCCGCGTCGCCGCCGTCGTCCGCGACCTGACCGCCGCCGAGCGGGACGACGCCGAGCGCCGGTTGAAGTTCGACGCCGCCGCCGTCGGCGTGCTGTTGCCGTTCGACCAGGGGTCGGCCGTGTTCGACCGCTTGCCGATCGCGAAGGCCGCCGGGTACGACAATGCCGAACTCACCGTGCGGCCCGGCGGCGACTTGCGGGCCGTCGTCACCGCCGTCGAGGCGGCCGGCTTCAAGCAGTACTCGCTGCTCCAGTGGTACGACTCGGTCCGCATGGAGGTGACGATGATCGCCGGCGGGCTGAACCTGTTCTCCGTCGTCGCACTGTTCGTCGCCGGCATCGGCATCACCAACACGCTGGCCACCAGCATCGTCGAGCGGACGCGCGAGATCGGCATCTTGAAAGCCGTCGGCGCGACGGGCGGGCAGGTGCTGCGCATCTTCCTGTTCGAGGGCACCGTCCTCGGCCTCGTCGGCGGGCTACTGGGGGTGCTGGCCGCCTACGCGATTTCGTGGCCGGCCGACCGGTTCGTCAGCCAGCTCGTGACGACCCAGAGCCAGGGGATGCTCAAGGCGAGCACGGTCTTCGTCTTCCCGGCGTGGCTGCCCGCGGGCACGGTCGCCTTCACCGTGGCGGCCACGACCGTCGCCGCGTACCTGCCGGCCCGCCGCGCCGCGAAGATGCCGCCGGTCGAAGCCCTCCGCGCAATTTGAGGCGGCGGCCTTCGGCTCCGCCGCAGGCGAAGGCGAGCGGCCCACGTGAGTGGGCTGTTCCACCCTGGAATGGCAAGAATTGACCTGCGGGAGGTTTCGGGCGCTCGCTGCGGGAAGTCACGCGCATTCCGGGGTGGAACAGCCCACTCACGTGGGCCGCTCGCCGGGAGTCGCCAGCGGCGGAGCCTCGATCCCGGCGAGACGAGCGCGACCTGGCCGACCGTCGGGCCCTCGGGCACGGGTGGGTCGAGATCGCCGCCGAATTGGGCGAGACCCCGCAGGCGGTGCGGATGCGACTGACCCGCGCGATCGCCCGCGTCAGCCCCGACCTCGGCCTCGGCGACGACACCGACGGGTGACCGGCACCCGGCGGCCTCAGTGCGCGTGCCCGTGGGGCGTTCCGGCGGTCGCGCGGGCGACGACGAGTTGCGCCTGGTGGATGCCCTTTAAGCCGCTCAACTCGGCGGCGAGGCGGTGCAGGTCGGCGGCCGGGCCGCGCAGCGCGATCAGTTCCATGCACAGGTCGTGCGTCAGGTGAACGTGCATACTGGACACGACGCAGTCCGCACTTTGGTGCTGGATCTCGATCATCTTGTCGGTCAGCTTGGCCCGGTGGTGGTCGTACACGAGGGTCAAGCTCGCGGCCACGTCGGCCGCGTCGTTGGCCACCGCGACGTTCGTTAACTTCTCGCGGATGAGTTGCCGCACCGCCTCGCTGCGCGTGGCCAGGTGCTCGTCGGCACAGTACCGGTCGAAGCCGGTGAGCAGTTCGGTTTCCAACGAGACCGAGAACCGCACGATGTCGGACATCGAAACTCCCCCTGATCGAAACCGGTCGCGGCGGGTCCACACCCCCCATCACGATACGTGCGGAAATTCGCGCGGCCCGCGTCGATTCCGCTGGCGACCCGCCGCCCACGGCGGTAGTATTACCTGTCGATAAAACGTAATACGTTCCCTCCCCCGGTGCCGGCCATGCCCCGCTTCCTCCCGGCCCTCGTCGCCTTGCTCGCCCTGCCGGGGTTGGCCCTCGCGCACGCCGTCGGCGTCGAGGCCAAACTCGTCGGCGACACCGTCCGCATCGAAGCCTTCTTCGACGACGACACGCCGGCCGGGGGCGCGAAGGTCGCGGTCCGCGACGGGGCGAACGCGCTGGTCGCCGAGGGAAAAACGGACGCGACGGGCGGTTGGGCGTTCGCGGTACCGCCGGCCGGGAAGTACACGGTCCGCGTCGATGCCGGCGACGGCCACGCGACGACGACGACGGTCACCGTGCCGCCGCACCCGGTCGCGGACGCGACGGCGATTTCGGCGGGGGCGTCGCGGGCGGCGTTCACCGGCTGGCAGCGGTGGGCTGCCGCCTCCGTGGGGCTGGCCGGCATCGCGGCGGGGACGGTCGTGGTCCGGCGGCGGTTGCGGGCGACGGCCGCGCGGTCAGCGCGGGGTTAACGGCATCGGCGCGGCCATCGCGGCGTACTGCGCGCCGGCGTCCGACGGGGTCGCGCCCGGCACGTCCACCGCTTCGACGATCAGGTGCGTGGCCTCGACGGTCGCCAACTTGCGGGCCGACCCGGGGGCCTCGCGGAAGCGGACTTTCCCGAGGCACGCGTCGGCGGTGTCGCCGGTGAAGGCGAACCACTCGGCCGCGGTCAGCGACTTTTGCGGCGGGGCGTCCGGGTCCGCGCCGACCTCCATCCACGGGCCGGCGGGGGGAACGCCGGCGTACCAGTCGGTCCCCTTCGAGTCCCACTTCACGAGCCGCGGCTGGCCGTCCACGTCCGGGCTTTCGAGCCGCACGATTGGCGACCCGTCGAGCGGCGCGAACAGGCACTGGGAGGTCGTCACGTCGGCCGCCACCCACGCGGCCGGGCCGGCGGTCGAGCGGCCCAGACGCGGCCGGGCAGCGAACTCGATCAGCGGCGCGGCGAGCACGGCAGTGACCTGGTCGAAGCGGAGGTGGACGCCGCCCGCCGCAGCCCCCGGGGCCGCGACGCGGGCCGTCGGCTCGACGCTGACGACCGGGCTGGCCAGGGCGACGACGCTGTTCCTCATGTTCAACTCGAACGGCCGCGCGGCGACGACGTGGACGGCCCGGCCGCGGCCGCGGACGAGCGTCTGCTCGAAGTTCACGGCCGGGGCGACGGTCGTCCCCGGCCGCATCTCGCCGACGGCGTCTTGGAGCAGCACGGCCGCGAGCCGTTCGCCGCTCCCTTCGCGCTCGTCGAGGGTGATCGTGCAGTTGCGGAGCAGGCACTCGCGGCCGGCGACGACGGCCACGGCCGCGAGCGTCCGCACGTCGCCCGGCTTGGCGGTGCGGGCCTTCAGGCGGATGTCCAGGCCGTCCAGCGTCAACTGCCCCTGGACCAGGCGGAACAGGCAGGCGTCGATCCGGTTGGCGTCGCGCGGGGCGGTCAGCACGGGGGCCGAGCCGGGGTACGGCCGGACGGTCAGCCGCATCCGCGGGTTGTCGATCGTCGCCTGTGGGACTTCGAGCGGCCCGTCGTGGCGAATTTCAATCGCGTCGCCGGTCCGGGCCGCGGCGAAGGCCGCCTCGACCGTCAGGTAGACGTTGCGCGGCAGGTCCGCCCCGGCGTCCGCCTCGGCCGCCGGGTGGACGACGCGGACCCGCGGGTCGAAGGTCGCGTCCTGCTTGGCCGGCGGCCACGGGTTGTACAGCCGCACGTCGGCCCGGGGCAGGTTCTTGACCCCCAAAATGACGACTTCGCCCGGGGCACGAACCAGGGGTTGCGTCGGGTTCAAGCGGAAGGCTTCCCACGGCCGCGGGCCGGCCAACAGCGGCGCGGGGTCGGTCGCCCACGGCGGGGCGCGAAGCTCCACGGCGTCGGCGTCCACGACGGGGTTCGGCGTCCACCCGAGCCGCGCCTCCTCGAAGGTCAGGCCGCGGTTGGCCAGGGCGAGTGGGTCGGTGTGGAAGTAGGCGTTGCGCTCGCCCGGCCGGCCGCGGAAGCTCGTGCCGTCGGGCCGGTCGGCCAGTACGCGCAGGACCGCCGGGCGGCGCTCGGGCGCGTCGGTCGGCATCATCATCGGCGGGGCGGCGGGGTCGGGCGGCGGCGCGGCGAACACGCAATACCCCGCGGTCATCTGCCACCGCCCGCCCGGCTCGACCTCGGCGACGGTCCCCTTGTCGAGCAAGAACGAACACGACCGCAGGGCCAACTCGCCCGTGGATGCGGTCCCCATCGCCGGGGCCGCCTCGGGGAACGAGTGCAGCGCGAAGCAGGCCGGGTGGGGGGCGAACCCGCACTCGGCGACCTCCGCTTTGACGCGACCCCACAGCGCCACCGCGGCGGCGCGGCGCAGGCCGAAGTAGCAGGAGCGGGCGGCGAACGCCGTCGGCCCGGCGGCCGGCGTCGCCGCGACCGTCAGGCCGACCACGTCCGTCGCGGACAGGTCCCGCCCGGCCGGCTCGAAGCGGCACTCGACGAGGTCGAACTGGCCGGCGTCGATCACCGCCAGGCCGCTCGGCCGCTCGGGGCTGTCGGCGTCCGCCGCCGGCGGGCCGTCGGCGATTTCGACCGTGACGCCGCGAATCGTCAGCTTGTCGGGCCGGGCGAAGGTCAGCGCCATCGGCCGGGCCGCGGCCGGGTTGGCGGGGTCGAGGGCCACGGCGGCGACGCGGATCACGGGGTTGCCCGTCCGCGCGTCGATCGACCCCGGCCGCGGCTCGATGAGTAGCTTCTTGCCGCTGGCAACCAGGCCGGCGGGCAGCCGGGTGAAGTCGTACCGCGCCCCCGGTTCGAGGCGGATTTCCGCCGTCGCGGGGTTGAGCAGGGCCGCCGCGAGTTGCTCCAGGGTCGCGGCATTGACGCTGGTCGGCTCGACGGGCGGCGGCACGTCCGGGGGCAGCGGCAGTACCCCGCCGGCGAGCGGGGCGACGGCCGGGGGGACCGGGTCGGGGTCGAACGGCCGGGGGGTCGGGCCGGGGGCCGGGGGCCCGGCGAGGGCGAGCACCAGCACGACCCCGGCGACCGCCGCGAGGACGCCGATGAGGACCGGCCGCGACACCCGCGGGGCTTGCGGCAGCAGGGAAATGGGGCCAGTGGAGGTCGAGGCGGCGTCCACGGCCAGGGCTTCGGCGGGGATGTCGAGCTGCCGGCCGAAGTGCGTCAGCGTGGCGATCAGGTCACCGGCCGTCTGGAACCGCTTGGCGGGGTCTTTGGCCATCATGCGGGCGAGGATGAAGGCGAACTCGTCCGGGATCGCCGGGTTGTACAACCGCGGGTCGGGGATCGGCTCGTGCTGGTGGAAGTGGAGCTTCCGCGCCGCCGTCCCGTCGGGCACGGGCGACCGGCCGGTGCTGGCGTGGTAGAAGGCGCAGCCGAGGCTGTAGATGTCGCTGCGCACGTCGGCCCGCCGCGGGTCGAGGGCCTGTTCGGGCGAGATGTAGTCGAAAGTGCCGAGGGTCACGCCGGACTGCGTTACCCCGCCGTTGACGCTCTGGAACAGGTTGCGGGCCAGGCCCATATCGACGATCTTGGCCTTGCCCTCGGGCGTGACGACGAGGTTGCTCGGCTTGATGTCGCGGTGGACGACGCCGCGCTCGGCGGCGTGCGCCAGCCCCGCCGCGACCTGGACCATGAGCCGCACGCACTCGGGCACCGGGATGGTGCCGCGGTGCTCGATCAGGGTGCGCAGGTTCTCGCCCTCGACGAACTCGAAGGCGATGTAGTGCAGCCCCTGGTCCTCGCCGCTGGCGAAGGCGCGGGCGACATTGTCGTGGTCGAGCCGTGCGGCGGCCCGGGCCTCCTGCTTGAAGCGGGTGACGCTGTCGCCGTCGCGGGCCATGTGCGGCGGGAGGATTTTCAGCGCGACGACGCGGCCCATCTCGCGGTCGCGGGCCTTCAGCACTGCCGCCATGCCGCCGACGCCGACGGTTTCGAGGATTTCAAACGGCCCGAGGTGGCTGCCGAGGCTCAGGCCCAACGACGGGTCGGACGGGGGCGTCGCCCGGCCGGACGTGATGAGCGTCGGGGCGTCGTCCGAGGCGGGGTTCGCGCGGGAGCCGCGGCTACTGCCGGGGGCAGGCCGGAGGGGGACCAAGGGGGAGGTGTCCTCGGGGTCGTCGAGGGGTCCGTCGCTCGAACCGGGCATTCCGATCGCCCTGCGGGAGAGAATTGTGCCGGCACCCGCGTCCGTGGGCACTCTGAGGCAAGCCCATTGTAGAGCGCAATTCGGACGACGGTCAACCGAAGCTCGCGCCGCCCCTTGCGGCATGCCCTCGCGTGTGGTACCCTCGCGCGGATGGAGACTGACGCCGTCATCGCCCCTCCGGGACCGCCGCTGTCGTTCCGAGGACGACTCGACGAGGCGGACGTCGGGCACATCCGGTGGTACCAAGATTTGCTGTTCGTCGGCCGTCCCGTTCGGTTTGCCGCTGCCACGGCCCTGACGCTCGCAGCCGGGGCTGCCGTCTGGTGGTCCGTCTGGTGGGGGTACCCGTCGGTCGCCGCCTTGTTCGGCCTGATTTGGTTCTACTTCGTGTTCGGGTTCGCCCGGGAACGCCGGTGGACCGCCCGGCGGGCGTTTCGGCGGCGACCAGCCGACTATCTGGAAACCCTGGTGACGCTGTCCGGCGACCGGGTGTCGGTCGAGAACGAGTTGGGGAACTCGTCCTGCGACTGGAAGGTGCTCGGGCGGGTCGTAACGACGCCCCACGGCCTCCTGTTCTGCGACGGCGGGCTCGATGTCATGTTCTGGCTCCCCGAGCGACTCCTCGGGGACGGGGTGCGTGAGCAAGTCTTGGGGATGGTCGCCGGCAAGGGAATCCCCGTTGGCCGACTGTCATGAGCCGGCGACTCGGTCGCACGCTTCGCCTCTGCTCGCTCGCGGAGACGGTACGGTTTTCGGCTCCGCCGCAGGCGACTCTTGTTAGCCAGACGCGCTAGCGAGGGTCGAGCGGTCGAGGGCAAGGCGGTCGTCGATGACCGCACGGTCGATGACCGCGAATATCGTCAACGACCCATCGACCCTCGCCAGTGCGTCTGGCTAACAAGAGTCGCCTGCGGCGGAGTCACCCGACCTGCTCTTCCAAAACCAAATCTCCGCGTTGGTCTGCACGCGGCCCCGGCCGGCCGGAAATTCGCCGCGACCGCACGCACTGGCGGCCGCGCCGTAGGATAATCGACTTGCCCGCTCCGGCCCCCGGTGGCGCGGCCGCGCTTCTTGGTCGAAGGAAGGACCTTTCATGCCGGAATGGCTACGCCTCGCCGTCAACAGTGACGACCCGCTCCCGCCGATCGAGACCATCGTCACGCGGATGGTCATCGCGCTTTTGTGCGGGCTGTGCGTGTCGGGCCTGTACCGGGCGACCCTCGGCCGCGGGCGTAAGAACTTGCGCACCCTGCCGACGACGCTGGTCCTGCTCGCGGTTTTGATCGCAGTCGTGACCCTCGTCATCGGCAACAACGTGGCCCGGGCGTTCGGGCTGGTCGGGGCGCTGTCGATCGTGCGCTTCCGCACGGTCGTCGAGGACACCGGGGACACCTCGTTCGTGATTTTCGCCGTCACCCTGGGCATGGCCGTCGGCTCGGGGTGTACGACGATCGCGCTGATCTCGCTGCCGTCGGTCGCCCTGGCCACGCTCATCATGTCGCAGTTCGACCGCCGGTCGCTCTCGACCCAGCCGGTCGTACTGGTCGTGCGGTGCGGCATCGGCCTCGACCCGAACGTACTCCTGGCCCCGGCGTTCGCCGTACACGCCGTCTCGCAGACGTTAACGGCCCTCGAAACGGCCGCGAAGGGGACGAACCTGGAGGCGAAGTTCACAGTGCGGCTCCGCGAGCCCGGCGCGCTGCTCGGCCTGTTAAACGACGTGCTCAAGATCGACGGCGTTCAGGGGGCCGAGTTGAAGCAGCCGAGTTAGGGCGAAGAGACCTCACCCCCCGGCCCCCTCTCCGAAACGGAGAGGGGGAGAACGACCCTTACCAGTCAACGACTCGAACGCACTTGCTCCCCTCTCCGCGTCGGAGAGGGGCCGGGGGTGAGGTTTCTTCGCTTGCGGCCCCTCTCCGCGTCGGAGAGGGGCCGGGGGTGAGGTCGCCTTCGCGGGCCTCAGCCGGCGAGTTCTTTGCGGACGGCCGTCCACAGGTCGTGAATCGTCTTGAGCGCGGCGGTTTGCAACATGCCGCGCGGCACCATCTTGAGCAGGCCGCCGAGTTCGACGAGGTCGCCGGTCCAGCGGACCTGCGTGCCGTCGGCGTGGGGGCTGACCGTGAGGTGCGTTTCCATCGTGGACGAACTGCCGACGCCGGTGCTGACGATGCGGTAAGAGACGGCCCGGTCGGGGGTTCGGTTCAGGACGGTCGCGGTCGTGTCGAGAGTGCCGGCCATGAAGGCGAACGTCGGCCGGACTTTCCAGGTTGCGGAGTCGGTCGATTCGTCGGTAATTTGGTGCGCGGGCATGGCGCGGGCGAGCCGCGCCGGGTCCGCCAGGTACGCGAACACGGCCGCGGGGCTGGTCGAGAATTGCTCGGTGCCTTCAAAGTGAAGCATCAACCGCCTCCGGACGTGAACGAGGCGAGCTATTCTATCCCTGCGTTCGCCCGCCGGCCGACGCGGGGTTTGAAAAAAAATCTGCCGCGGCAGGCGAGACGTGCCTTCGCTTAGCTCCTAATGTTGGTGGGGAATCCCGCGGGGTCCCTTGTGGTGTTTTCCGTCCCGGCTCCCCGTTTTTTTTCCCCGGAGAGTGTGCTATTCCCTCATTGCTTCCCAACCGCGGCGGCTCGTCAGTCGCCGAACTCGATACGCCCCCGCCCGCCAAGGCCCGCCAAACTGCCCCCGCCCCCCAGACCGCCCCGCCGGCCGACGGGTCGGGCGAACACCCCCGGCCCAAGGTGATGCGCACCGTCGCCTCGGCTCTAACCGCCGTGGCCTTCCTCGGCCTGCACCTGTCGGCCCTGTCGATCTTCTTCGTCGAGTTCCACTGGTGGGCCGTCGCCCTGTTCGTGGGCATCTACGTCGCCCGCGGCTTCGGCATCACGGCCGGGTACCACCGGTACTTCGCCCACCGCGCGTTCAAGACCAGCCGCTGGTTCCAGTTCGCGCTGGGCTGCCTCGGGGCCTCGGCCTTGCAGCGCGGCCCGGTCTGGTGGGCCGGCCACCACCGCACCCACCACAAGCACTCCGACGACGCCGAGGACCCGCACTCCCCGGTCGTCGGCACCGTCTGGTGGTCCCACGTCGGCTGGGTCCTCTCGAACCGCTTCAACGCGACCGAGTGGGACCTCATGAAGGACTTCAAGAAGTACCCGGAATTGAAGTACCTCGAAAAGTTCGACCTGGTCCCCGGCGTGCTCCTCGGCCTCGCCTGCCTGGCCTTCACCGGCTGGACCGGGTTCGCCTGGGGCTTCTGCCTCGGCACGGTCGCCCTGTACCACGGCACGTTCCTGGTGAACTCGCTGTGCCACCTGGTCGGCACCCGCCGCTTCTCGACCGACGACCACAGCCGCAATAACTGGTTCGTCGCCATCGTCACCCTCGGCGAGGGCTGGCACAACAACCACCACCACTACCCGTCGTCGGCCCGGCAGGGGTTCAAGTGGTGGGAGTACGACTTCAGCTACTACTGCTTGAAAGTGCTGAGCTGGGTCGGCATCGTCTGGGACCTCCGCGAACCGACCCCCCGCGCCCTGGCCGCCAAGACGCTTTAACCGGCTCACCGCTTTCACTTCCGCGTCCCGTTCTCACCCCGCCGTTAGCTCCGCCTGACTTTGGCGAGCGGCGGCGGCGATCTTCGCCTCCCAGGCGGGGTCGTCCGGGTGGAACGGGAAGGTCACGCCCCGGCTGCTGTTGACGATCGCGCCCAACCCGTCCGGCCGGAACGCCGCCCGGGCGTCGGCCGCGGTGCCGCCCTGCGCGCCGTACCCGGGGACCAGGAACCAGACGTCCGGCAGCGCCGCGCGCAACTCGGCGAGTTCGCGCGGGTTGGTCGCGCCGACGACCGCCCCGACTGCCCCGAGGCCGCACGCGCCCAGGGTCGGCGCGTTCCAGGCGGCGACGGCGTCGCCGACGGCGCGGTACAGCGGCCGGCCGTTCGTGACGAGGTTTTGGAACAGCCCGCCGCCGGGGTTACTCGTCCGCACCAGCACGAACAGCCCGCCGTTCGCGGCCGCGGCGGCGGTGACGAACGGTTCGACGGCGTCGGCCCCGAGGTACGGGTTAACGGTCAGCGCGTCGGCGTGCCACACGGCCGGCGAGAAGGCGGCTTCGGCGTAGGCGGCGGCCGTCGAGGCGATGTCGCCCCGCTTGGCGTCCAGGACCGTGACGAAGCCGCGCTCGCGGGCGGCGTGCAGGACGCGGCCCATCGCGGCCATGCCGGCGGCCCCGTACTGTTCGAAGAACGCCGCCTGCGGCTTGACCACGCCGGCGAACGGCTCGACGAGGTCGAGGACTTTCAGCGCGAACGTCTCGAACGCCTCGGGGACGCTGCCGGCCGCCGCGAGCAGGGCCGCCGGCAGGGACGCGGCCCGGGGGTCGAGGCCGACGCACAGGGGGCCGCGGCGGCGGACGGCGGCGGCCAGGCGGTCGGGGAAGCTGTCAGTACGGGCTGGCATCGGCGGGCGGCTCCTCGGGCAGGTCGAGCGGGGTCGGGGTCTTCAACTGGGCCGGCACGGTCACCGTAAAGCTCGTGCCCCGGCCGAGGTCGCTGTGCAGGGTCACGTCCCCGCCGAGCAGCTTGCACAACTCGCGGACGATCGACAGGCCCAGGCCGGTGCCGCCCTGCTCGCGGGTCAGCGGGTTCGACGCCTGGCGGAACTTGTCGAAGATCGAGGTCTGCTCGGCCGGCGCGATGCCGACCCCGGTGTCGGCCACGCACAGGGTCAGCGTGCCGTTTTCGGCCGCCCCGGAGACGGTCACCCGGCCGCCGTCGGGCGTGAACTTGATGGCGTTCGAGATCAGGTTCGACAGCACCTGCCGGAGCTTGCCGCCGTCCTGCCGGACCTCGCCCGGGGCGTGCGCGGCCGCGGTCACGCGGAGTTCGATCCCCTTCTTCTCGGCGGCCGGGCGGAACATCGCCGCCGCCTGCTCGCACAGTTCGGGCAGGGCCAGCGGACCGACGCGCAGCCGCAGTTTCCCGGCCTCCAGTTTGGCGAGGTCGAGGATGTCGTTGATGAGCACGAGGAGTTGCTGGCCGCTGGTCATGATGTTCGCGGCGTACCGGGACTGCTTGCCGGTCAGCGTGCCGTCGGCGACGAGGACTTCGCTGAACCCGATGATGCTATTCAACGGCGTCCGCAGTTCGTGGGACATGGTCGAGAGGAAGTCGCCCTTGAGGCGGTTCGACTCGTTCAGCGCCATGTTCAGGCTGCCGAACTGGTCGATCTGCTTGGCCAGCGTGGCGATCAGGTCGCGGTTCCGCATCTGCGCCTCGGTCAGGTTGCGGAGCATCCGGTTGAACGCCTCCGAGAAGTCCTCGAACTCGTCGCCGGTCTGAATCTCCGACCGCAGGTTGAGTTGCCCCGCGGCGATGGCGTCGGCGACACTCTTCAAGTGCCGCACCGGCCGGACGACGAGGTAGCGGACGATGGCGTAACTGCTCAGCAGGATGGCGATGGTGGTGCCGAGGGCGAAGGCGAACAGGACGGCGCGGTTGGTGTGCAGGCCGTCCTCGATCAGGTCGGTCGAGAGCTGCACGCGGACGACGGCCATCAACTCGCCGGCCTGCAACTGCGGCTCGGCCAGGGTGGCGACGGCCGGGTCGGCGACCGGCACGCGCAGGTAGTCGGCGAGCCGCTGGGGGTCGCGGTGGCAGTTCACGCACGACGGCCCGGCGCGGATCGCCCCGTAGTACAGGTAGGCCCGCTCGCTCTCGACGGTCCGGGTCGCTTCCGGCAACTCGGGGTTGGCCTTCAACTCGGCGAGGACGGCCAAGTCCTCGACCGGGATCAGGTTCTCGGGCCGCACGGCGTTCGGCCGGATGAGCCGGAACGAGTACCGCTTCGAGTTCTCCGGCCACTTCTCCTCGGTCAGTTGCTGGAACCCCGCGACCGCCTCTTGAAGCTCGCCGCGGACGTGGACCCACGTCACGATCGGCGACACGAGCGCCCGGCCCGTCTGGGCGAGTTGGTCGTAGGCCAGGCCCTCCGTCTGCCGAGCGTACAGCCAGAAGCTGAACACCATGAGGGACAGCACGCTGACGCCCAGCAGGACGCGGAACTTGGTCTCGACGCTCAGGCCGTCCGAGCCGCGGCGGGTGAAGGGCGACGCCATGCGAACGCGGTTCTCGAAGGGGATACTTTCATGATACGAGCAACGAGCCGCGGCCCGCCGCAGGCGCGTTAGCCCGACGCGCGAGCGAGGGTCGCCGGGTCGAGGACGAGGTTGGTAGTCGTTGACGGTACGGTCAACGACACCCATGTTGTCAACGACCGCTCGACCCTCGCTCGCGCGTCGGGCTAACCCGACGCGCACTACCCCTTCGCCACCCGCTGGCACTGGGGGCAGAAGTGCGACGACCGGCCGGCCACGCGGACCCGCTCGATCGGCACGCCGCACGTCGCGCACGGGTCGCCGGTGCGGCCGTAGACGCGGAACTCGTGCTGGAAGCCGCCCTTCAACCCCGACCCGCCGATGTAGTCGCGGATCGACGACCCGCGCTTCTCGATGGCGTGCGTAATCACCGCCGCGATCGCCTCCCGCAAGCGGGTCACCTGCGGCTTCGTCAACTGCGTGCCGCGCGTCTCGGGGTGCAACTTCGCGCGGTGCAACGCCTCGTCGGCGTAGATGTTGCCGACCCCCGCCACGAGCGACTGGTCGAGCAGGAGTGCTTTGAGCGTCCGCGTCGTGCCGGTCACCGCCGCGTGGAAGCCGTCGCGCGGGATGTCGAACGGCTCCGGGCCGAGCTTGGCGTCGAGGCTCGCCATCGCCGTCGCCTCGTCGGCCACGAGTTGCATGCTGCCGAAGCGGCGCACGTCGCGGAAGCGCAGCTCGACCAGGCCGCTGAGCGTGAAGACGACGTGCAGGTGGTCGGGCCGGAGTGCGAGCGTCGGGACGGCGGTGAACTGCCCGGTCATGCCGAGGTGGACGACGAGCCGCGCCCCGCCGGACACGTCGAGCAGAATCCACTTGCCGCGCCGGCGGATCGACTCGACCGTCACCCCGGTGAGTCGCCCGGCCCAGGCCGCGTCCCACGGCCTGCGCAGCGCCCGCGCGCCGACCTCGACGCGCAGAATGGTGCGGCCGACGACGAGGGGCCGCAGGTCGCGCACGACTGTCTCGACCTCCGGCAGTTCCGGCATCGCCCACCCCCCGCATCGACTGACGGGGGTATCGTATGCGGCGACGAATCGAACGGCGGCGCGGCGAACTCGTCGGAAAACGCCCGCTCGGTACGTTAGCGTGCCGTAGGCCGACGCCCTCGTGAGTAAGCTCCTATCATCTCCCCAGAACAAGGTGCCACCGGCACCCCGTGACCACGGCCGTCTCGCCGGTCCGTTATCCCGAGTTCGTGAATGGCCTTATCGGAAAACCGGCTCCTCGCCGCCTTGCCGCCGCACGACTTCGCCCGCCTGACGGCCCGCATGACGGAGGTCACCTTCGAGCACCGCGGCAGCGCCTACCGCTCCGGCGGGGCGCTCGACGCGGTGTACTTCCCGCGCTCCGGGGTCATGTCGTCGGTCGTGATCATGATCGACGGCTCGACGGCCGAGGTCGCGGCGACCGGCGCGGAGGGGATGCTCGGCTTCTCGACCTTCCTGGGCGCGACCCGCAGCGTCGAGGAGGTCTTCTGCCAGATCCCGCCGTGCGTCTGCCGGCGGCTGCCGGCGGCGGAGTTCGTCGCCGAGGTCGCCCGCGGCGGCGCGCTCACGGCGGTCGTCTACAACTACACCCGCTCGGTCCTGGCCACGTCGGCGCAACTCATCGCCTGCAACGCCCTGCACGCGGTCAACGAGCGCTGCGCCCGCTGGCTGCTGATGTGCCGCGACCGCGTCGGGGCCGACGAGTTCCCGCTGACGCAAGAGTTCCTCGCGACGATGCTGGGGGTCCGCCGCGCGACCGTCACCGTCGCGGCCGGCACGCTGCAAGCCGCCGGCCTGATCGCTTACCGCCACGGCCGGGTCAAAATCCTCGACGCCGCGGGGCTAGAGTCGGCGTCGTGCGAGTGCTACGCCGCCATGCGTGGGGCCTTCGACACGCCGAGTTGAACGGCCGTCACTTCGACCCCAATCCGGGCAAAGAAATTTCTAAGAATAATGCTTCCGCTGGTACGGTCGCGGACAGTAACGACACCCCGATACCGGTCTACTAAACGTACCAACGGCACGGACCGTCGTCGGGCGAACTTCCCCAGACCCGCCGGCAAGGAACCGCGGAGCCGTTTCATGGTCCTGTCCCCCCACGCGCGACGCCAAATCGCGGGCCGCCTCGACGCCGCCCTGCGCCGGCAGCCGTTCGCGCCGTTCCGCATCCGCGTCGAGGGCGGGGTCGGCTTCCTGGTCCGCCGCCCGGAACTCGTGACCGTCTGCACCCTGCAACTCGTCCTCGCCGCCGGTAACCCGACCCACGGCTCCGAGCGCGTCGTCGTCGAGACCTCGCAGATCACCGGAATCGAGGACGAGCCGGCGTGACGGCTCAGGGGCAGCCGCACGCCGCGTCGGCGCACAGCCCGCCGAGGAGCTTGCGGACGGTCACGTCGGCCCGCTTCCACGCGAAGGCGTCCTTGAGTTGTTCCCGCTCCGCCGCAAGCAGGTCGAGCCGGGCCTTACGCAACTCGGTCTCCACCGGCAGGCCGTTGTTACGTTTCACGGTCAGGTCGGCGACGCGGGCCGCCTCGACGACCACCCGCCGGCGACTCACCGCCAAGCGGTCGCGCTGAGTGTGGTAGTCGTCCACCGCC
The DNA here is from genome assembly GCA_043745465.1 of Fimbriiglobus sp. GTDB lineage: Bacteria > Planctomycetota > Planctomycetia > Gemmatales > Gemmataceae > Fimbriiglobus. Next base: position 13,104 of record JAYTSV010000055.1, on the reverse strand, counting down.
TCGACGACATCCTTCGCGATCTCCCGCTCGCGGTCCTCTTGGAGCAATTTCACCTGCCGGCGAACCTTCTCCACGTCGGTCTTCTGCAAGAACGGCAGCAGGACGCGCAGCCCCGGCGCGAAGGTGTTGGCCGCGGCCGTGATCGCCCCGAGCGGCGGCAGCAGCCCGGCGACGGCCTGACGCACGGCGTCCACCGTCTGCGTGTCGAGGCCCCCCTGCAACGCCCGCACGGCCCGCAAGTCGCCCCGCCCGGCCAGCGCGTGGGCCACGGCGGCGCGCGGGTCGAGTTGGTCGGTCGCGACTTGGAAGCCGTCGGCCGGGAGGAGGTTTTCCTCGGCGGCTTCGAGGCCCAGCAGCGGCTTCAACTCGGCGTTCAGCCGGCGGACCCCGGCGCGCAAGCTCACCTGCTCCGCGCGGAGGTCGAGTTGCGACTTGCGGAGGGCGAACGCCTCGGGGGCCTCGCTGAAGCCGTTGGCCGCGAGCGTGTCGGCGGCCCGCACCAAAGCGTCCACCTCGTCGAGACTGCGGGCCAGCAGGTCGGCGAGCAGTTCGGCCTCCTGAAGCCGGTAGTAAAGTTCGAGCGCCCCGCCGGCCGCGCGGTTGCGGGCTTCGCGGGCCAACTCGCCGGCCACCGTCCGCCGCAGGTCGTCCACGGCCCCCTTGGCGGACGCGTGCGAACCGGGCCGGGGGTTGCCGTCCACGGCGGCGAGGATGCCCCGAGCGAGTGCGGCGTGCGTGCAGGCCGAGCGGCGGCACTCCTCGGCACTCAGTGACAAGTAGCGGGCCGGGACGGGCGCTGCGGCCGCCGCCGGCAGGGTCGCGGGCAAGGCACTCAAGTCGGGGGCCGGCACCACGCGGGCGGCCTCGACGAGCGTCGGGCCGGGGAGGGTCGTCGGCGTGGGGTCTGGCCGCGGCGTGCGGCACCCGGACGCCGCGACGCCCAGTGTCAGACCGATTCCCCACAAGTACCGACGCATCCGTTCGACCTCCGAGAACCGGCGCTGACGCTGTTATCGGAAGAATCGTCACCCGACGTGACCCGATCTCGCCCGGCGTCCCCACGCGGTTCCGCCCTTCCCGGAGTGTAGGTTCGCGTTACAATGGCCCCTTTCCGCACGTAAACTCCCCGGAGCCGAGTCATGGCCGAACGGATGTCCACTTCGACCCGCGGGGACCGCAACCGCGTCAACGGCCGCATCTCGCGGCAAGAGAACGGCCTGCTGAAGCGTAAGGAGCGGTCGAACCGCGACAAGCGCATGGCGGAACTCGTGACCAAAGGCACGTTCCCCTACACCCCAAGCATCTTGAGTTACCTGAGCGCGAAACTGGACATGCCGGCCTACCGCATCACCGAGGCCGACGCCAAGAAGGCCGTCGCCCCCGCCCCGGCGAAGTCCGCGAAGGCGTAGTTTCAAGCACCGACGTCACCGCCAAGACGCGAAGAGCGCCAAGCGAACCAAACACGAGTTTGGTCTTCTTGGCGCTCTTCGCGTCTTGGCGGTGACGTCGTTTCGGTCACCCCACGTAGACGCCGCCGGTGAAGTCCGGCTCGAACGCCAGGAAGTTGCCGGCCTCGGCGAGCGGGCCGACGGTGTACGTCCGCACCCGCGACACGTTGCCGGGGCCGCGGCTCACCACGATCTGCTTAGTCCCGCTCGCGTTCAAGTCCGCGACGGCCACCCGCAGGCCGCCCAACTCCGCGCTGCCCCCGGCGCTCAGTACGTTGCTGTCCGTCGCCGGCAGCGGGTCGGGGTTGGCGACGACGCCGATGTCGAAGATGCTCAGCGGCGTCACCGACCCGGACCGGCTGTCGCGGATGCTGATCTGCGGCAGGGTGTCGGTACCGGGGCCGACGATCACGTCCGCCGTGCCGTCGCCGTTCACGTCGCCGGCCGTGACGTAGACGCCGCCGGAGTAAGCGGGGTCGAAGGCCATGTACTGGGTCAGGATGCGCAAGTCCGAGGCGTTGAAGACGCGGACGTGCGGGCCGCCGCCGGGGCCGGCCCCCGTCACGATGTCGTCCTTGCCGTCGCCGTTGACGTCGCCCGCCGCGACGCGCACCCCGCCGCGGAAGCCCTTGTCGTAGGCGAAGAACGCGGTCAGCGCCCGGCCGGCCCCGTCGAAGACCTTGACGACCGGCCCGCCGCCGTTGCCCGAGCCGACCACGATGTCGCCGACGCCGTCGCCGTTGAGGTCGCCCACCGCCACGAACGTGCCGCCGGTGAACGTCGTCTCGTAGGCGAAGAAGCTGGCGACCGGCTGGAAGGTGATGCCGTCGAAGACCTGAATGTGCGGGCCGCCGCCGATGCCCGCCGCGACGATCAGGTCCGGCACGCCGTCGCCGGTCACGTCGCCGGTCGCCACGCGCACGCCGCCGGCGAAGCCGGGGTCGTACACGAAGCGGTCGAACAGCACTTCCTTGGTCACCGCGTCGTAGACCCGCACCCGCGGGCCGCCGCCGGCGTCCGCCCCGACGGCGAAGATGCTTCGGACCCCGGCCGCGTTGGGGAAGTTCTTGAAGGCCAAGGCCGCGCCGCTGTCGGTGACGATCCGCGTCTGCGGCGTGCCGAAGAAGGCGTTGTTGGCCCGCTCGAGGTGGGTCGCCTCGCCGGTGTTGACTTTGAGGGTGTTGCCGTTCCGCTTGCGCGTCGGCCCCTGCCCGTCCACGAGGATGTCGAGCGTCGAGGAGGGCGTGACGTTGAACGTGTCGCCCTGCCCGGCCTCGTTGCCGCCCTGGACGATCAGCGTTCGGACGGTCGAGGGGACCGCGGCCACGGTGCGCAGCTGGCCGAGGGACTCGTCCGAGATGACCACGGCCTGGTCGCTGACATCGAAGGTGTCCGCGCCGTTGCCGGCCGTGCTGCCGGCGAGCGCCCCCGCCACGCCGAGGCCGGTGTCGCTGACGCCGACGACGGTCAGCGTGTCGCGCGCCCCGGTGCGGTTGCCGTCGCCGTCGATCAGCAGGCCGGCGGCGTCGCTGCCGTTGACGTTGACGAAGTTGACGACCGGGCCGACGCCGGCCAGGCGGATCTCGCCGCTGGCCGGACCCTTGGGCTGGTAGACGATCCCCGCGCCGGGGTTGGCGAGCGAGCCGAACGCCACGTTGGTGCTATCGCGGTACAGGAGACTGTTGCGCCCGCCCCGGCCGTCGTAGTCCAGGAAGTTCAGCGAGTTGAAGCGGATCGCGTTGCCGACGCCGGTAACCGTGCCGTTGACGGCGTCGGTGAGCGTCACGGCCGGCGTGACCTTGTCCGCGGCCGCGAAGCCGTACACGATCAGGCGGGTCGAGCCGCCGCCGACGACGGCCACCGAGTCGGCGGTGACGCCGAAGACGCCCGAATCGACGGCGACGACGTTCGAGCCGCCGCCGGCCCGGAGGGTTACCGCGCCGCCCACGCCGAGGCTGTCGGCGGTGACGTTGAAGACGTCGTTGCCGCCGTTCCCGTCGATGGCGGTCTGCGAGCCGCTGCCCAGCGTCACGCCGAGGTTGAAGGTGTCGTTGCCGGCGTTGGAGCCGCGCAGCCAGACGCCGTTGCCGTCGGGGCCGGCGAAGCGCCCAGTCGTCTTGAAGGTGATCGGCAGCGGCGTCGCCCCGGCGATGGTGTAGTCCCCGGCGGGAGTAATTCCGACGGCGTAGGTCGAGCCGACCGGGTTGCCGAAGTTGCTCACGACGAGCTGGCTCGACCCCGCGCCGGCGTTGACCAGCACCGGGGCGACGATGCCCAGGAGGTCGCCGTCGAGGCTGTCGCCGGCCGTGCTCGTGACGCGGAAGACGACCGAGCCGGGGCCGCCGTTGAGCGTGACGGGCTTGTTGGCCGCGCGGACGTTCAGCGTGTCCGGGCCGGCGTTGTCCCCCAGGGTCAGCGGCGCGGCGGGGTTCTCGACGCGGAAGTTCTCGGCGAGCGTCGGGCTGTTCGACCCGAGGACCGTCAGCACCCCGACGTTGGCGTAGGCCACGACCGCCGCGTCCGTCGGCCCGGCGAAGCCGAGGATTTGGCCACCGAGGATGTTGGCGTTGGCGTTACCGGCGGTCGCGCCGAAGTCGCTGACGGTGAGCGCGTTCGCCCCCCCGCGGCCGTCGATCGAGACGGTCCCGGACAGGCCGGACAGGTCGCCGGTCCCGGCCCCGCCGGCGGTGCCGTTGAGGACGAAGTCGTCCGCGCCGCCGGTGCCGAGCAGTTGCGTCGTGGCGGCCGAGGTGGACTGCACATTCACGACGTTGCCGCCGACGGCCCTCGTCCCCAGGTCGAGGCGCAAGGTGCCCTGCGCGAGGCCGGAGTAGGCGAGGACCGCGCCGGGGGCGAACAGGTTGTCGCCCGCGCCCCCGCCGACGGTGCCCGCCGTGACGGTGACAGCCGTCGGGACCGCGCGGCCCTCGTCGCTCACGATGATCGTGTCGCCTGGGTCGTTGCCCATGTCGGCGACGACGCGGCCGGTGAGGAATTGCAAGTCGCCGCCCGGCTGGCCGCTGGTGCCCACCGTGAGCGTGTCGGCCCCCTTGCCGCCGACGAAGCTGAACGACGCCCCGGTGTTGCGGCTGACGAACAGCGAGTTGCCCTGACCGTCCGACACGAAGACGGTGCCGGAACTGCCGCCGCTGCCGCCGAAGGTGAACACGTCGTCCCCGTCTGTGCCCTGAACCGTGACGACGGCGGCCTGCCGGATCGTCGGCGAGATGTCGGGCACCTCCCAGACGCCTCGGCCGAGCGTGCCGGCGATCAGGCGATTGCCGGTGATACTGATTGTCGCCACGACGGCGTTCGGCAGGCCGGCCCCGTACTCGGTCCAGCCGCCGGTGCCCGACGCCGGATCGACGATGGCGGGCACGTAGCGGTAGACGCCGCCGGCCCCCGCGGCGAGCAGGACCGTGTTGCCACCCGCGGCGTCGCCCGGCGCGGCGTCCCACAGCGCGAGCGAGCGGATGTCCGCGGACAGGCCGCCGACGGGGTTGCCGGAGTTATCGACCGCCTTGGTGAAGAGGTTCTCGGTGAGGTCAACCCAGGTCGCCCCGGCGTCGGTCGTGTGGAAGACCCTCGAGGGCAGGAACTGCGACGGGTCGAGCAGTTCGGTCGAGCCTTGCAGCACGTAGGCGTCGCGCCAGTTGTCCGGGTCCACGGCGACGGAGCGGATCGCCCCCGCGCCGCCGGGGATGGTGACGAGGTTGTAGCCGCCGGCCGCGCCGCGGATGAAGAGCTGCCCCGTGCTGGTGCCCACGTAGGAGATGCGCGTCAAATTCAGGGCGTTCTGCCGGCCGCCGAAGCTGACGGTCGAGATCTCGCCGGTCAGGCCGGGCGGCGTGACCTTGGCCACCACGTCGCCGGCGTTGCCGGACGGGTCGTTGTCCTCGTAGAGCACGCCGCGGATGCTCAGCATCAGTTCGCGCGGCTCGACGACGTTGAGCGTGAATTTGGAGAAGCGCGACGGGGTGCCGGCCGTGTTGACGTCGAGACCCTTGAAGAACGTCGGGTCGGTCGGCGAGGCGAACCGCACGAACGAGGTCGGGCCGACCTGGACGTTCTTGCTGTTGAAGACGCTCCGGCTGACGAACCCGGCCCCTTCGGAATAGTAGCGCGCCGTCGCGCCCGGCGTCGAGGTGTTGTCGGTGGCGACGGTCCCGTAGTCGTCGAAGCCGATCGTGTCGTAGACGGGGCTGCCGACGGGGCCGACGCCGGTCGTCTGCTGGCCGGTCCCGGTGCCGTAGGTGCCGCCCAGGATGACGTTCGAGTTGGAGTCGTAGGCGAGCGACGAGAACTGGGTCGCCGCGATGTTGCCGGCGGCGCTAGTCCAGGCGCTCAAGTCGGCCTGCGGCGCGGTGCGGCGGAACAGGCCGATCTCGTCGGCGTCGTAAAGGTTGCCGGCCTTGTCGAACGCCAGGCCGAACGACAGGCCGCCCGGCGAGGTGCCGAGCGCCCCGGCCCCGACGATCGGCGACCACTGGAACGACGGGGCGATGGCGTTGAAGCCCCGCGGGGCGCTGCGGTCGCCGCGCATGATGTTGGCGTTGACCCGCTGGCTAACGGTCCCGCCCACGTAAACGAGGTTCGGGTTCACGGGGTCGGCGACGACCGACTGGTACAGCACGCCGAGGTTGAACCCGAAGGCGTTCACGCCGTAGATCAGTTGCCAGGTGCCGCCGCCGGTGTAGACGCCGGTGCCGACCGAGCCGTTGAGCGTGAAGTTGTCGCGGTCGGTGCGGGTCACGACCCAGACGCCGTTGGCCGCGAGGTTCCCCGTCACGCCGGCGAGCTGCACGCGGTCGCCCGTCTGGAGCCCGTGGAACGACGACTTGATCGAAATGGGCGTGGCGTTCGACACGTCCTCGATGGGGACCGGGGTATCGACCTGCACCGGCAAGTCCATTTCGGTCCAGGTCACGCCCAGGTTCGTGCTGAAGAAGACGCCGGTGAGTTGGATGCCCCGCACCGTCGGCGTGGCGAGCGTCAAGTAGACCACGTTGCCGGCCGCCGAGCTGTGGACGGCCATGCGGGCGTTCGAGGTGGCGGCGTCCACCGTAAAGAGCGGGCTGGTGAGGGCCGTCCAAGTCGGCGGCTGCCCGCCGCTGCCCAGGACGTTGTCGGTGCGGTACAGCCCCGTCTGGCCGACGAGGTAGACCCGGTTCGGCACCAGGGGGTCGGGGACGATGTCCAGCCCGCGCACGCCGCCGTTGGCCTGCACCGGCAGCCCGCCGGTCCCGTCGAGGTGGACGAACGTGAAGCCGTTATCGACACTCAAGTACGTGCCGTCGTTGGCGCTCGCGAAGTCGAAGTCGGACCCGGTCGCGAGGATGTAACCGTCGCGCACGACGACCTTGCTGATCGAGAGGCCGGCCAGGGGCGTGTTCGCGCCCAGCACGCGAAAACTCGGCGTCGGGTCGGAGGCGTTCTCCGTGTAGAGCAGGCCGACGAGGTCCGAAGTCTGCGTCCCGTTGTACGGGAAGAACGCCAGCCGCCCCAGGCCCGCCACGAGCTGCTTGGGGTTCGACGGGTTCACACTAATCGACGAGACCGACAGCGACGGCAGGTTGTCCGTGAGTGGCGTGTACACCGGGTCCGCCGCGGTCGCGTTCGTCGTCCGCCAAATGCCCCCGCCGCCGGACGCCACGTACAAAATGTCAGCGTTGGTCGGGTCCGGGGCCACGCCGGTGATCGGGCCGGCGGCCGGGTTCGGGAACGTCCCGACGATGTTGGTCGCTTCGTTATTCGTCAAGACGGTCGGCCCGGCCGACAGCCACGACGGCAGGCCGTTCTGCACGATCGCCGGCACCTCCCGCGACTCCAGCGTCTCGAGCCGCAGCCGAGGGTTGTGGGCCACGGATACCGAGCGCCGCCAGAAGTTCCGTGCCACGTTGCCATCCTCTGATCGACGCGATTTTCTAGTGTCAGCTTAATTCACGATGTCGGCTACGCCCGCACTTACTTCCGCCCGCACCCAAATCCTCACCCGACGCCCCAAATCCAACCGGTCTCTGCGGCGCATCCCGACCCTCAATACTCGACGGACGAGGGTGTCGGAAAGTTGTGGCGGCGACTTCAACGTAAGTGAAAGATTTTCGCGGGCGAGCCGAAAAGTGCGCGGCGACGAGACTCCGACCGGCGACGCCGGCGTCTCCTCACGGGCAAGCGGGGCCGGCCGAATTCCGGGGGCGTCCGGCGGCGCGGCCAACTGTGAACTACGGTTACCGCGCCCCTGGCCTTCCCGGTAACCTCGACCCCGTCCGCGGGGGGTGGCTGACGATGCGCGACCCGACGCCCTTCGAGACGACCCGGCTCGGCCAAGCCCGGCCCCGCGCCGCGAGCCTCCTGCTGCTCACGCTGCCGCCGGCGGTCCTACTCGGCGCGGCCGTCGCTCACGACTCGTACCTCGCCCTCGTCGGCGCGGTCGCCAGCCTCTTGGGGAGTCTCTTGCTGCTGCGGCACCGCCACGTCTGGCGGCCGCCGGCGAGCGGCCTGCTCGTCGCGCTCTACCTCATCGCCCTGGGCTGCCTCTGGTTCGTGACCCGGCACGAGGCCGACGGCTCCGGCCGGCTGGGCCGCGGCGTCTTACTCCTCGTCGCGGTCGCGTTGCTGGTCGGCCACGACCTGACCCGCACCGGGCTGGAGCCGCGCCGCCGCGGCCGCGCCATCGTCCGGCAGTTGCTGCGCCGCGTCACCTGGCCCGCGCGGGCCGGGGACTACGCCCACCTGCCCGAGGTTCGGGCGCTCGCCGAAGTCCTCCGGGACGACCCCGGCCCCGCCGCGGCCCTGTTCCAGGACGACCGCGTCGAGGTGCGCCTGGCCGCCTTCACGGCCTTGCAGCAGCGGACCTACTGGCGGCCCGGCGAGGCGAACGTGGTCCTCGACGCGATCGACGCCACGCGCCACGCCGTCGCCCGCGCCGCCGGCATCAAGGCCCTCGCCTGCGCCACCGACGGCGGCGTACTCAGCGCCATCGGCGTCTACCTGCGCGACAAGGCCCCCGAGGTGCGGCACGCCGCGGCCGTGACCCTGCTGGCCGACGCGCCGGGCCGCTGGCCCCTGATCCGCGACGCGATCCGCGACGCGCTCGCCGACCCGCCGCAGGCCCGCGACGGCGCGCTGCCGGGGGCCGCCGGGGCGATCGACGGCGTCGCACTGTGCGACCTCACCACCTGGGCCGCCGAGCCGGGGCCGCTGGGCGAGCGCAGCCTGCAAACCCTGATCGGCCATTATGGCGTCGTGCTACACGCCGGCACGCGGCCAGAGCTGACTTCCGAAATCTGCGAGCAGGTCGTCGATCCGCAGACGCCCCCGGAACTGCGTGTCGAGCTGGCGCAACTGCTACGCGGCATGGGGCTGATTACGCCGGACCTACTCGACCGCATGACCGACATCGACCAGCCGGGGGCGGTGCGCGTCTTGGCCGCCGAGATGCTCCTGGCGTGGAACCCCGCCAACCCCGACGCCATCGACGTGCTGCGCGGCCTCGGCCGGCAACCGAACCGCGAGACGGCACTCATCATCGCGCGGCTGGTGCAGCAGTACTTGCGCCTCGACATGGGCTTGCCGGCGGGCACCGTGGCGATCAACAGCAAGTCGGCGGCGGAGGTCGCCCGGCGCGTCTTGCAGTGGGCGACCGGCCGGCCGAGCGCCGCGACCGAGGCGGCGGGCGGCGACGCCGGCGACGCCTGGACCGCCCGCCCGGCGACCGCGCCGGCGCGGCCGGTCGGCGGCCCGCTGCCGCCGCTGCCGCGCCCCGGCCGCGGGCGGTGAGTCGGCGTTGACAGGCTGTGGCGCGGCGGGCTAGTGTGCCGCCGAATCGTCACCGCCCCGACGGGTTGCACCATGCCTTTGCGGCCACTCGCCCCGCCCCCCGCGGGCCTCCTCCCGCCCGGCCGGGCCGTCCCGCGGGCGGCGCGTGCCTTGCCGAAGGCCGGCGCGCCGGTCGTCTCCGTCTGCGTGGTCAACTGGAATTGCCGCGAGCACCTCCGCCGCTGCCTCGACTCACTGCTGCGCCAGCCGCAAGGCGTCGCCTTCGAGGTCGTGCTGGTCGATAACGCCTCGACCGACGGCGCGGCCGACATGGTCGCCCGCGACTTCCCCGAGGTGCGCCTGCTGCGCAACGCCGCCAACGTCGGCTTCAGCAGGGGCAACAACCAGGCGTCCGAGGTCGCCGCCGGGGCGTACCTGTTCTTCCTGAACAACGACACCGAGGTGCAGACGAACTGCCTGGCGGAGTTCGTCGCCTACGCCGAGGCCCACCCCGGCGTCGGGATGCTCGGGCCGAAGTTGCGCGGGGCCGACGGCGAGTACCAGATCAACTACCGCCGCAAGCCGACCCTCGCGGCGCTCTTGCATCGCGTCAGTTTCTTACGCTGGACGGGGCTGTTCCGCGGGGCGTACTACAGCTACCGCCGCGACACCTTCGAGCCGGAGGGCACCAAGACCGTCGAGGTGCTCATGGGCGCGGCGGTGTTCCTGCCCCGCGCCGTCTTCGAGGCGACCGGCCGCTGGGACGAGCGCTACCGCTTCGGCGCGGAGGACCTCGACCTCTCGACGCAAGTCGGCCGCGGCCACCGCGTCGTCCACTTCGCCGACGTGGAAGTGTTGCACTACGGCCGCGTCTCGAGCCGGCAGAACATTCGCTTCAGCGCCCCGAACGTGACGATCGGCTACCTCCACTACTTCCGCAAGGCCGGCGTCAGCCCCGTCGCTCTGACGATCTACAAGGGCCTCGTGACCGCCGACGCCCCACTGCAACTCGCCGCGAAGCTGACGCAGTTCGCCTGGCGAACGTTGCGCGGCCGCCGGGCGAAGGCGGCGAAGAGCCTGCTCGCCGCACGCGGCGTGGCGCACTTCCTGGGGCGGGACCTGGTGAGGTTTTGGCGGGCTTAAGCGGAGTACTGAAAACAATTTTTGCCGCGGGGACGCAGAGTCGCGGAGAAAACGAAACATGTGTTCGGTTTTCTCCGCGACTCTGCGTCCCCGCGGCAAAAATTGTTCTGGAGTTTCTAACGCACTACGAGCCGTAGTCGATCTCTTCGATGTTGGCGCGGTGGTTCAGGATAAACTGCTTGCGGCCTTCGACTTCCTCGCCCATCAGCGTGGTGAACATCTTCTCCGCGGCGTGGGCGTCAGTCAACGTGACACGCAGCAGCGTCCTCTTGGCGGGGTCGAGGGTCGTGTCCCACAACTCGTCGGGGTCCATCTCGCCCAGTCCCTTGAACCGCGTGATCGTCATCCCCTTCTCGCCGAGCTTGCGGATCTGCCCGACGACTTCGCGCAGGTCGGCCAAGTCTTTGCGGCCGTCGCCGTGGACAAGGGCGAAGCGCACCGCCGGCTCGCGGCCGGCCAGGCGTGGCAACGGGATCAGGTCGCGCGGCACCAGCCCGGCGGCCTTCAACTTCGCCAGGCCGCGGTTCAGCGACCGCACCTCGTGCCACTCCTCGACCGTGAAGCGGTAGCGCTCCTCCAGCATTTCCACCGGCGGCGTCGTGCCCGCCGCCGCGACGGCATTGACCGCGACCGGGGCGACCGCGCCGAGCAGTTCTTCGCTGAGGAAGAGTTCGCGGCCGAGCTTGGCCGACTCCGCGACGCGGAAGGCTTCGACCTCCTCCGCCGTGTGGAAGAAGTGTTCCTTCGCCCCGAGCCGGACGTGGAACACTGGCAACTTGTCGTCGGCGAGCAGGTCGAGGAAGCCGACGAGCGGGTGGCCGCGGCGCTCGAGGATGTTCACCGCGTTCTCGATCTCGGCGAACACCGGGATGAGCGCCTGCAACTTGTCCGCGGCGAACGTCTGCGGCGGCCGGCCCGACTCGGCGAGCAGTTCGAGCGCCGTGTCCTTCAGGCCGCGGGCGAACAAAATCTTGACCATCTCCTCGCGCGTCTGGATGAAGCGCACGTCCTTCTTCTGCGTCACCTTGAAGAGCGGCGGCCGCGCGACATACAGGTGTCCGTCTTCGATGACTTTGCGCATCTGGCGGAAGAAAAACGTCAACAGGAGAGTGCGGATGTGTTGGCCGTCCACGTCGGCGTCGGTCAAGATCACGATGCGGCCATAACGCAGTTTCGAGATGTCAACAGTGTCCTCTTCCTCGCGCCGACCGCCACTAATGTCCACCCCACACGCGGCGATGAGCGCGGCGATCTCGGCGTTGCCGAGTAGCTTGTCGAGCTTGGCGCGCTCGACGTTCAGGACCTTGCCCCGCAGCGGCAATACGGCCTGCACCATGCGGTCGCGGCCGGACTCCGCGGAGCCGCCGGCCGAGTCACCTTCGACCAGGAACAGTTCGCTCTTCTCGCGGTCGCGGCTCGTGCAGTCCATCAACTTGCCGGGCAGGCCGCCGCCGGAGAGGATGTTCTTGCGCGACGTGACCGCCTCGCGCGCCTTACGGGCGGCGATGCGGGCTTCGGCGGCCAGCATGATCTTCTTGCAGATTTTCTTGCCAATCGCGGGGTTCTTTTCGAGGTACTCCGACACGAACTCGTACACGACACTCGAAGTTAAGCCTTCGACTTCGGGGTTGTTGAGCTTGATCTTGGTCTGGGCCTCGAAGTGCGGATCGGGGTGGCCGATGCTCACGACCGCCGTCAAGCCCTCGCGGAAGTCGTCGCCCTTCAACTCGATCGTGTCCTTGAAGTGGCCTTCCTTCTTGCCGTAACTCTGCAAGACCCGCGTGATGCCGGTGCGGAAGCCACTGAGGTGCGTGCCGCCGACGGGGTTGTAGGCGTTGTTGGTGAAGCAGCGTACCCGCTCGTCTTCGCTGTTGGAGTATTGCAAGGCGACTTCGACACTGATCTTGTCCACAACTTTGTGCATGTAGATCGGCTCGTGATCGACGTGCTCCCCGGTGTTGAGGTACTTGACGTACTCCGCAATCCCGCCGGCGTACTGGAAGTTCTCGGCCTTGCCTTGGATCTCGTCCACGAGAGCCAAGTGCAGGCCCTTGTTCAGGAACGCCAACTCGCGGAAGCGGTCCGACAGCGTCTCGTAGCTGAACGTCAACGCGCCGAAGATTTCGGCGTCGGGCTTGAAGGTGATGCTAGTGCCCGTCGTCTTGGCGGGGGCGGGGCCGATGTCTTGCAGCTTCGAGGTCGCGTAGCCGCGGGCGAACTCCATCTTGTAGACGCGGCCGTTGCGGCGGACCTCGGCGACCGTCCACTCGGAGAGCGCGTTGGCCGCCTTCGACCCCATGCCGTGAAGGCCGGCGCTGACCTTGTAAGCGTCGTTGTCGAACTTGCCCGAGTTGCCGACGACCGTGAGCGCCTCTTCGAGCGCCGACTTGCCGGTGTCGGCCTTGATGTCCACCGGGATGCCGCGGCCGTCGTCGATGACGGCGATGCTGCCGTCAACGTGCAAGACGATCTTGATCTGCTTGCAGTATCCGGCGAGGGCCTCATCGACGGAGTTGTACACGACTTCGTAAGCGAGGTGGTGTAGGCCGCTGAGTTGTGTGTTGCCGACGTACATGTCGGGGTTCTGGCGGATGTGCGCGGCGTCGCGCAACGTCTTCATGTTGTCGCCGGTGTAACTCGGCTCGGTATCGATCGCGGTGCTCATTCATGGCCTCGTCAGGGAAATCTTCCGCTCCGCCGCAGGCGACTCTTGTTAGCCCGAAGCGCCAGCGAGGGTCGAACGGTCGTGGAGGAT
>JAYTSV010000054.1:0-2422 GCA_043745465.1 Fimbriiglobus sp. | reverse complement strand
AGGTGAGAAGATGATCGGCACGACGATGACCCCGGCGGAGTACCTGGCGCGCAACGCGGCCGAACTGCTCCGCCTCGACCCGGCGGAGATTCAGACCCTGGCCGACGTGATGCACGCCAAGTACCTGGCCGGGAACATGATCTTCGTCATCGGCAACGGCGGCAGCGGGTCGAACGCCTCGCACTTCTGCGAGGACATCGGCAAGGGCACGCTCAAACTGCCCGAGGACCTGGCCGACGGCGGCAAGAAGCGCTTCCGGGTGCTCAGCCTGACGGACAACACCCCGTACATCCTGGCCTGGGGCAACGACGAGGGCTTCGACCGCGTCTTCGTCGAGCAGTTGCGCAACCTCGCCTCGCCGGGCGACTTGCTCATCGCCATCAGCGGCTCGGGGAACTCGAAGAACGTCCTGACCGCCGTCGAGTGGGCGAATCGCAACGGCCTCTCGACCTTCGGCGTCACCGGGTTCACCGGCGGCAAGCTGCGCGCGCTCGCCCACCAGGGAATGCACGTGCCCCTGGACGACATGGGCGTCGTCGAAACCCTGCACCTGGCGGCCTTCCACTGGGTCGTGGACGACCTGCACCGCCGCATCTCGATGTAACCTTACCGCCAACCGGGACCGTACCGCCGATGCCGACCAAGCCCGCGATTCGTGTGCAGAACCTGAGCAAGCGCTACCACCTCGGCGCGCAGTCCGGCCACCACTGGCGGCTGAGCGACGCGATGAAGGGGGCGGCCCGCTCGACCTGGAACAAGGTCCGGGCGCTGGCCGCGACCGGCCCCACGTCGGACGAGAACGCCTACTGGGCCGTCAAGGACGTGTCGTTCGACGTGCAGCCGGGCGAGGTCGTCGGCCTGGTCGGCCGCAACGGCGCGGGCAAATCGACCCTCCTGAAACTGCTCAGCCGCATCACCATGCCGACGAGCGGCCGCATCGAAGTCCGCGGCCGGCTCGGCTCCCTGCTCGAAGTCGGCACCGGCTTCCACCCCGAACTGTCCGGCCGCGAAAACGTCTACTTGAACGGGTCCATCCTCGGCATGACCCGCCGCGAGATCGCCAAGAAGTTCGACCAGATCGTCGAGTTCTCCGAGATCGGCAAGTTCCTCGACACCCCGGTCAAGCGGTACTCCAGCGGCATGTACGTGCGGCTCGCCTTCGCCATCGCGGCCCACCTCGAACCGGACATCCTCATCCTCGACGAAGTCCTCGCCGTCGGCGACGCGACCTTCCAGCGGAAGTGCATCGACCGCATGACCGAACTCGCCCGGGCCGGGCACACGATCCTGTTCGTGACGCACAACATGCAACTCGTCCCCCGGCTGTGCGACCGCGCCGTCCACCTGTCGAAGGGGACGGTCCTGGAAATCGGCCCGTCGGACGTGGTGACGCAGCACTACCTCGACCGCATCCTCGAAGACTCGCGCGGCGGCGACTTGCGGTCGAAGCCCCGGACCGGCGACGGCCGCGCCCGCTTCGTCCGGGCCGAAGCCTACGACGGCCACAACGAGCCGGTCAGCGCCCACCTGAGCGGCGAAGACCTGACGATCCGCATGGAGATCGAGACGCAGCAGACCCTGCCCGGCGTGTCCGTCCGCGTCGCCCTGCAAACCCTGCACGGCACGCGCATCGTCACCGGCTGGACGCAGGAAGTCGGCCTGGCCCTGACCCTCACCCCCGGCACGCACAAGCTGAGCGTCAAGTTCCCGGCCGTCGCCATTCGCCCCGGCCAGACCTTCCTCGTCAACCTGCTGCTCACCAACGAGTCCGCGACGGTCATGGACGACGTGGAGTCGGCCGTCGTGCTGGACGTGGTCGGCGACGAGCGGACGGCGCACCTCTCGACCAACACCGACCAGGGCCTCTGGGCGACCGCCCAAGAGTGGACGCGGGGGTAGCAGGGCGGGCGGGCAGGTTTTGCCGTTGGAAGCGCGCCCCGCGGCCGCTTATGATGGGGCCTCCGCGTGCCCCCTCCTCGCTCCGGTACTCCCCATGATGATGCGCTGGCTGCTCGCCTTACCGTTGATCGCGCTCTGTTCCCCCGTCATGGCCCAGAAGGAGTTCGGCTTCGACAACCGCAAGGGGTCGGGGCAGCCGTACCTGACGCCGGCCGAGACGGTGGCGAAGTTCAAAGTCCCGCCGGAGTTCGAGGTCAAGCTGTTCGCCGGGGAGCCGGACTGCATCAACCCCGTCGCCTTCTCCATCGACGAGAAGGGCCGCGTCTGGGTGCTCGAATGCTTCGAGTACCCGTCGAAGACGCCGAAGGGTAAGGCCCCGCGCGACCGCATCGTCATCCTCGAAGACACCGACGGCGACGGCGTTTGCGACAAGCGCACGGTCTTCGCCGAGGGCAAGGACTTCCCGATCACCCCGGAGCGGCAGAAGGCCGGGCTGCCGGCGTTCGACCTGGCCACGGGGCTG
>JAYTSV010000053.1:0-8950 GCA_043745465.1 Fimbriiglobus sp. | reverse complement strand
CGCAACTTCGAGGGCCGCGTCCACGCCGACGTGCGGGCCAACTACCTCGCCTCGCCGCCGCTGGTCGTCGCCTACGCCCTCGCCGGCCGCGTCGATATTAACTGGGACACCGAGCCGCTGGGCACCGGCTCCGACGGCACCGACGTGTACCTGAAAGACGTGTGGCCGACGCAAGCCGAGGTCGCCGAGGTCGTCGGCTCCGCGATTTCGCGCGAGGCCTTCGAGCGCATTTACGCCCACGTCTACGAGGGGGACGCCAACTGGCAGGCGCTGCAAGTGCCGACCGGCGACCTGTACTCGTGGGTGCCGGAATCGACTTACATCGCCAACCCGCCGTACTTCGACGGCATGACCATCGCCCCGCCGCCGGTGGCCGAAATCGCCGGGGCACGGGTGCTCGCACTGCTCGGCAACAGCATCACGACCGACCACATCTCCCCGGCCGGTGGCATCGCCAAGACTTCGCCGGCGGCCAGGTACCTGATCGACCACGGCGTCGAACCGAAGGACTTCAACCAGTACGGCGCGCGGCGCGGCCACCACGAAGTCATGGTCCGCGGCACCTTCGCCAACGTGCGGCTGAAGAACCAGCTCGTCCCCGGCGTCGAGGGCGGCGTGACGAAGTACCTGCCGACCGGCGAGGCGATGTCGATCTACGCCGCCTCCATGAAGTACCAGGCCGCCGGCACGCCGCTGATGGTCATCGGCGGCACCGAGTACGGCAGCGGGTCGAGCCGCGACTGGGCCGCCAAGGGCACGCGGCTCCTGGGCGTGAAGGTGGTCATCGCCGAGAGCTACGAGCGCATCCACCGCAGCAACCTCGTCGGCATGGGCGTGCTGCCGCTGCAGTTCAAGGCCGGCCAGAGCGCCACGACCCTGGGCCTGACCGGCGAGGAGACCTACGACATCGCCGGCCTGATCCACGGCCTCGAACTGAACTTCGCCGAGTCGAAAGACCTGACCGTCACGGCCACCCGCCCGGACGGCACGATCAAGAGCTTCACGACCCTGTGCCGCATCGACACGCCGCAAGAAGTCCTCTACTATCAGCACGGCGGCATCCTGCCCTACGTGCTGCGGCAGTTGCTGAACAAGTAATGCCACGGATACTCTGGTTCTTTGTTGCCATGCGCCGTGACGACGGTTAGGCTGTGTGGGTATACGTATCGACATGGCGACTTGCGTGTGTAATAGGCATATAATAAAGACGATTTTATTTACATTTGTAATTTGTACAGTGTAGACCAATAGGACGGATACCGTGAGTAAGCCGATAATCGTGGCCGTAGTCCTTCTGCTGAATTGCCTGCTCTTTGGCTGCGGGAAGAAGAGCGAACCCGCGCCTGTAGAGGTTAAGTTGAAGATCGGAGATCAGGAACTCGGTCTCGATCAGTTGAAAAGAAACCACAAGGCTTTGCCGATCTACGACGCTTGGAAGGACAAGTGGTTCCCCGGCCAGAAGCATTGGGAGAGCCGTAGACAGTTCAAGGGCCAGCGTGACGACGTTCACACGGCACTCGGGGAGTTGGACGGCATCATCAGTGAGTGGAAGGGTACGGCCGCATCCGAAAGGGCTGCCAGGATGAAGGGGCTGATCGAATCGGCATCGGCCGCGATTGGTGACGAGTTCAAGGAGAAGATGGCTTGGGTCTGCCGAGACGAGTTGATGGTCATCATGAAAAAATGACGGAGACATAGGGATCGCCGAGAAAGCTAGATTGACAATAATGTACTCCGGGCTAGAATCAGTATATCGATAAAATGTCGAGCGACTCAACGGGCCAACCGTCAGCCGGTCTATGCGTGCTGGTTGGCTGATCGCATCTATCAGGGCCAATGCCACGGGAATCATTGCTTCCTCAATTTGACCGGCTAATCGGGGTACCACTCATGGCTCAGGTATGGAAGATCGCTCCTGGCAACGGTGCCGAAGACTGGGAACTATTCCGCAAGCATGGCTGCATTGGCCTGGGTTGGCAACTCCCGGACTACAAACAGTACGGCAGCGAAGCGGCAGTGCTTGCAGCACTGAAACTAGAATATGGCGAGCAATCGCACGGAAATAGTTCGGGAGCTGCAACGATAATCTGGCGGTTCACGGAGAAAGTGAAGCCGCAAGACATCGTGATCGCCAACGATGGTTATAACAGAGTCGTCGGGATTGGCGTAGTTACCAGCAACTACCTTGAACCTAAATCGACACTCAATCCGATCCGAGAAGACACTACCACGGATCGCCATCATGTGCGCCTTGTGACTTGGCTCGTTACCGAGCCGGTTGATCTGCCTGGGAAACAGTTCTTCGTCCAATCGACACTTTGGCCAATGGAGGCTGGAAAGCTGGACCAAATACGGCAAGCCTATGAGGCAAAGTACCCTCAGTTGAAGGCACAGCTCGATCTGTTGTTCGGCGGATACCCAGCCGTCATCAGTGGTTGGCTTCCAGAAGAGGTTGCTGAGTCACCCACTCTCTACGAGGGCGCGGTTCGCCAGGTTACTGTCAACGCCTATGAGCGTAGTTCAGAAGCCCGGTTGCTATGCATCGCGGCTCGTGGCACAACTTGTTGTATCTGCACATTTAACTTCGGGGCCGTATATGGCCCTGAGGCCGAAGGGTACATCCACGTTCACCACGTCCGGCTACTGTCTGAGGCCGGTGGCGAGTACAAAGTGCATCCGATCAAAGATTTGCGGCCAGTGTGCCCTAACTGCCACGCCGTCTTGCATTTAGGCGGGCACTGCCGTAGCATTGAAGAGGTGAAGCAACTCATTTCCGAACATAAACACGCATATTCAGGCGCTGGACTTGATTGCGGGTCAACCGCCCTATCCTCTGTCCCTGTGCCGTGAGGAAGTCGGCGGTGGCAACTAACGACGGCCACCCGCCCGGACGGCACGATCAAGAGCTTCACGGCCCTTTGCCGCATCGACACGCCGCAAGAAGTCCTCTACTACCAGCACGGCGGCATTCTGCCCTACGTTCTGCGGCAGTTGCTGAACAAGTGAGACATCACGCCGCCGAGTGCTTGCATTCGCGTGGCAAAACCCGATGGGTGCAGCTGAAACTCGCCCTGCTTTTGCCGTGTCGTTGCCGTGTCACGCGATTTTGGACGGCGACCGGGCGGTGTGCCGGGCGAGGAGTTTCGCGGCGAGGGCGGTGATGTGCGCTCTCCCTTTCGGCGGCCCGTCTTCCAGCTTGCCGAGCAACGCGGGCGGGATCGCTCCGGTGCCGCGGAACGCCCCGATCAGCGACCCGGTCATGGCGGCGACCGTGTCGGTGTCGTCTCCCAGTCCGATCGCCAACCCCACGGCCGACTCGAAGTCGTCGGGTGCCCCCGCGAAACAGGCGACGGCCGTCACCACCGACCGGTGGGCGTGGAGTGTGCTGCCCAACCCGGACACCGGGTCGCCGGGCCGGAGTTTCGAGGCGGTGCGGAGGTGCCAGCGGAACTCCTCGGTGACGGCCCGGGCGAGCAGGGCGCGGTAGAAGGCCTTGCGCTCGAACGTGTCGCACAGTACCAGGAGGGCGACGGCCAGGGCGAGCACCTGAGCGCCCTCAATGCCGACCGGGTGCGTGTGCGTCGGGAGGGCCGACGCGCCGGCCTGTTGCCACACCTCGTCGGCGTCGCCCGCGAACACCAGCCCGACCGGGGCCACCCGCATGGCCGCCCCGTTCCCGAACGACCCGCCCGGGAAGATCGTCCGGGCCAGCGCCCGCCAGTCCTTGCCGCGGCACATCCGCTCGATGACTTTCCGCGCCCCTTGGCCGTACCCCCGCTCGGGGTGATAGTTCTCGGCGAACGCCCGGACCAGTCGCGCCTCGTCAACGACGCCGCACTCGGCGAGCGTCTCGGCGACGCCGATCATCATCTCGGTGTCGTCGGTGTAAAACAGCGTGTCCCCGGACGGGTTCGTCACGATCCCGGCGGGCGGGCCGAATCGGTAGAAGATGTCGAGGCCGGTCAGCCCCTCGTAAGGAGCACCGAGGGCGTCGCCGACGGCCAGGCCGAGCAGGCACCCGGCGAACCGGTCCGCGAGCGGGGCCGAACTGACCCAAGTCTTCATGGCCGGATCACCTGACGGGACGGGGGCACGGCCCCATGATACCCGAAGGCGGGAGCAAAGTGGCGCGGGTCACTCGATCCGACGCCCGGCGGGTTCAAGCTCGTCGTCGATGACGGCCGAGTCGCTGGTCGGCGACGAGGTCGTCCGCCATTGACGCTACTTGCCCGTGCGGTTAGCGGGCGGGCACTGGCATGCCCAGGGCCACGACGGCGCGGTTGACTTCGAGCACGTTTACGAGCGGTTCGCCGCCGACGAGGCCGGCCATCGGCGTGAAGGCGTTCGCCCGGAGCAGGCTTTCGAGGGCGGACTGGGTGGCCTTGGGGTCGCGCCCGGTTATTGCCGCCCGAGCCGACGCGACGCGGTCGAGTTGGGCCTGCGCGGCCCGCAGGGTCAGGTGCGGGTCGAGGCCGGACCCGGAAGTCGTCACGGCGTCGGCCGGCAGCGCGGTCGCGGCGGGGTACGCCTTCAAGTCTTCGACGACGCGCTCGCGCAGCTTCGGGTTGTTGGCCCCGAGGTTCGAGCCGCCCGACCCGCCGGCGTTGTAGCCGACGGCCGACGGCCGGGGGTGGAACCACTCGTCCCCCTTGAACTCCTGGGCGATCAGCCGCGACCCGACCGGCGCGCCGTCCGCCCCGACGACCAGACTGCCCGCCGCCGTCGTCGGCACG
Organism: Fimbriiglobus sp.; assembly: GCA_043745465.1. Lineage (GTDB taxonomy): Bacteria > Planctomycetota > Planctomycetia > Gemmatales > Gemmataceae > Fimbriiglobus. The sequence goes on along the minus strand of JAYTSV010000053.1, from coordinate 4,217 downwards.
AGTTGCGCGACGCCCAGCAGCACCGCCGGGTAAGCGACCGACCCCAGCGCGATCGTCGAGACGAGCAGCAGGGCGTTGGCGCGTATGTGAGCTAGCATTTCGACCTCATATCTGAAGAGTGCACAGTGCAAAGTGCAAAGTGCAGAATGTGAAACCAAGACGACTGACCCGATCCGCTGTTCAAATCAATTCTGTACTCTGCACTGTGCACTCTGCACTCTGGTTCAAACCGCTCCCAGCAAGGTCAAAACCAGGTCGATCAGCTTGATGCCGACGAACGGGGCGACGACTCCGCCGAGACCCCAGACGAGCAGGTTGCGGCGCAACAGGGCGTCGGCACCGACGGGGCGGTACGTCACCCCCTTCAACGCGACGGGGATCAGGCACGGGATCACCAGCGCGTTGAAGATCACCGCCGACAGGATCGCGGAGGTCGGCGACGTGAGGTTCATGAAGTCCAGCGACTTCAACTGCGGCAACGTCCCGGCGAACAGCGCGGGCACGATGGCGAAGTACTTGGCCACGTCGTTGGCGACGCTAAAGGTCGTGAGCGCGCCGCGGGTCATCAGGAGTTGCTTGCCGACCTCGACGACCTCGATGAGCTTCGTCGGGTCGCTGTCGAGATCGACCATGTTGCCGGCCTCCTTCGCGGCCTGCGTCCCGGAGTTCATCGCCACGCCGACGTCGGCTTGCGCCAGGGCCGGGGCGTCGTTGGTGCCGTCGCCCATCATGGCGACGAGCTTGCCGGCTGCCTGCTCCTTGCGGATGTACGCCAGCTTCGCCTCGGGGGTCGCCTCGGCGATGAAGTCGTCCACGCCCGCCTGTGCGGCGATCGACTTGGCGGTCAGCGGGTTGTCGCCGGTGACCATGACCGTGCGCAGGCCCATTTTGCGCAGCCTCTCGAAGCGCTCGCGGATGTTGGGTTTGAGGATGTCTTCGAGCACGATCATGCCGGCGACGCGGTTGCCCTCGCACACCAGCAACGGCGTCGCGCCCTGCGAGGCGACCGCGTCGATCTGCTCCCGCAGCCCCGACGGCAGCGTGCCGCCGGCGGCCTGGGCGTACTTCATCACGGCGTCGGTCGCGCCCTTGCGGATGCTGGGGCCGTCGCGGCGGTCGATGCCGCTCATGCGCGTCTGCGCGGCGAACGGCACGAAGGTCGCGCCCGCCGTCGCGTCCACGCTCGACAGGTTGACGCCCGGCATCTTGCGGTACAACTCGACGACGCTTTTGCCTTCCGGCGTCTCGTCGGCAACGGATGCGAGGGTCGCCAGCCGGCCCACGTCCGACGCGCTCGACTCGCCGAACGGCACGAAGCGCGTCGCCCGGCGGTTGCCCATCGTGATCGTGCCGGTCTTGTCGAGCAGCAGGGTGTCCACGTCGCCGGCGACCTCGACCGCCTTGCCGCTCTTGGCGATGATGTTGGCCCGCAACGCCCGGTCCATGCCCGCGATGCCGATGGCCGACAGCAGCGCCCCGATGGTCGTCGGGATCAGGCAGACCAGCAACGCCACGAGCGTCGGGATGTCGGTGCCCAGGCCGACGTTGCCGGTGTACCCCTCGGCGTACAGGGCCAGCGGGTACAGGGTCGCGGTGACGATCAGGAAGATCAGCGTGAACGCCGCGAGCACGATCGACAGGGCGATCTCGTTGGGCGTGCGTTGCCGCTTGGCCCCCTCGACGAGCGCGATCATGCGGTCCAGGAACGACTCGCCCTGCTTGACCGTGACGCGGACGACGATGCGGTCGGACAGCACCTTCGTGCCGCCGGTGACGCCGGAGCGGTCGCCGCCGGCCTCGCGGATGACCGGGGCCGATTCGCCCGTGATGGCCGACTCGTCCACGGCGGCGACGCCCTCGACGATCTCGCCGTCGGCGGGGATGACCTGGCCCGCCTCGACGGCGACGAAATCGCCCTCCGTCAGGTCGGTCGAGACCGTCTCGCGGAAGGCCCCGCGGCCGTCGCGGCGGAAGGCCGGCGTCGCCTGCTTGGTCTTGCGCAAGGCGTCGGCCTGGGCCTTGCCGCGCGCCTCGGCGAGGGCTTCGGCGAAGTTGGCGAAGAGGACCGTCGCCACGAGCCAGAAGTCGAGCGCGATCAGGTAACCGAGTGTGGCCTGGGTCGAGTCGGGGTTGACCGCCTTGACGACGGTGTAGAGGATCGACAGGGCCGTGCCGACCTCGACGACGAACATGACCGGGTTCTTCCAAAGGTAGTCCGGCCGGAGCATGACGACCGCGCGGCCGGCGGCGGCCTTCAAGAGGTCGGGGGCGAACAGACTCTGCGCCCGGCTCGCCTTGCGTGCAGACGTGGACATGGTGGCCCTTACTTGGTGGTGAAGGAAAGGTGCTCGGCGATCGGGCCGAGGGCCGCGACCGGCAGGAACAGCAGCGCCCCGACGAGGACGATCGTGCCCACCAGGACGAGCGCGAAGGTCGGCGTGTCGGTGCGCAAGGTGCCGGCCGTGAACGGCGTCGGCTTCTTGCCCGCCAGCGACGCGGCCAGCGCGATCGGCGCGATGATCGGCACGAAGCGGCCGACGAGCATGACCAGGCCGGTGAACAGGTCCCAGACGACGGCGCGGCCGTTGGCCTCGGCCTTCTCGGGGTTGGCTGCGTCCTCGGCAGTACCCACCGTGTCGCCCAGCCCCTCGAACCCGGAGCCGTTGTTCGCGCTCGCCGAGGTGAACTCGTAGAGCATCTCCGACAGGCCGTGCGGGCCGGGGTTGTTGGTCGCGTCGGTGCCCCACTTCGACACCGAGGCGATGCCCGTGGGGATCAAAATTAGCAGCGGGTGGACGAGCAGCGCGAGCATCGCCAACTTCACTTCGCGGGCCTCGACCTTCTTGCCCAGGTATTCCGGGGTGCGGCCGACCATCAGCCCGGCCAGGAACACCGCGACGATGAGGTAGACGAGGAAGTTGATCAGCCCGACGCCGACGCCGCCGAACGCGCAGTTGATCCACATGCCCGAGAGCGGCGTGAGGCCGGCGAGCGGGTTGAGGCTGTCGTGCATGCAGTTGACGGAGCCGTTCGACGTGCAGGTCGTCACCGCGGACCAGGTCGCCCCGGCCGACGGCCCGAAGCGCAACTCCTTGCCTTCGAGGTTGCCCGAGGACTGGTCGAGCGGCAGCCCGCCGAGGCCGGGGTTCGGGGCCATCGTGTCGGTGACGATCGCCCAGACGGTGAAGGCCACGAGGAACGCCACCATGACGTTGAAGATGACCGTCGCCTGGCCGTTGCCGCGGACCATGCGGCCGAACATCACCACGCACGCCATCGGCACGAGGAGTATGCAAGCGCACTCCAGGAGGTTGGTCCAGGCGGACGGGTTCTCGAACGGGTGGGCCGAGTTCGCGCCGAAGAAGCCGCCGCCGTTGGTGCCGAGCTGCTTGACGGCGACGATCGCGGCGACCGGCCCGCGGCTGATCGTTTGCTTGCCGCCCTCGGGCGCGGTCACGGAGACGCCATCGACGACTTTCGTCGTCACCACAGGGCCTTCCAGGGTGTCCACCTCGACAGCCCCATCGAGCGTCATCGGCACGCCGCCGAGGATCAGCAGCCCGCCGACGATCAGGCTCAGCGGCAGCATGACGTAGGCGACGCCGCGCCAGACGTCGAGCGTGAAGTTGCCGAGGTGCTTGTCGCCGCGCAGGCCGCGGACCACTGCCAGCAGCGCCGCCAGGCCGATGGCCGGGGTGACGAACTGCTTCCAGGCGATGACGAACAGTTGGCTGAAATACGACAGGTGGACTTCGCCGGAGTAGTGCTGCAAGTTGGTGTTCGTGAGGAACGACGCGGCGGTGTTGAACACTGTCGTCGGGGCGAGGGCCGTCTTGCCGTCGGGGTTGAGCGGCAGTAAGTGTTGCGTCGCCAGCAGGCCGAAGCCGATCACGAAAGCAACGGCGTTGAACGCTAGCAGTGCCAGGCAATATCCCTTCCACGACTGCGGGCCGGTGTCGAAGGCGCGCTCCAGCGCGTTGTCGGCAGGCCGGTCGAGGGCACGGGCCATCGCCCGGCCGAGCGGCACGGCCAGCCCGGCGGCGAGGCCGATCACGAGTAGCGGTAGTATCCACATGGGGACGCGAACTCCTTAAAACCACTCGGGGCGCAGGAGTGCCGCGACGAGGTAGATGAGTAAGAACAGGGTGACGAACGCGGTGAGCCAGATCACGGCAGTCTCCTAAAGGCGGTCGCAGAAGCGGACGAACGCCGCCATC
>JAYTSV010000052.1:0-8960 GCA_043745465.1 Fimbriiglobus sp. | reverse complement strand
GCGCGGAATAAACCGCGCGCAACGGCCGGGCCGAGTTCAGTGCGTAGGGGTCCTGGCGAAGAGGGCGGCGGAGTTCTGCGCCGGGTCAGGCGTGCCCCGCGGAGACGATGATGCCGAGTCACCAGTCGCCGAGAGTTTCGCCCCCGGCCGGGGTGACCGCGGCCCAGAATACCTCGGGGGCCACCCCAGACCGGACGGTGCGGACGGAGCCGTCGAACAGCGCGACCGGCAGGCCGGCCGAGAACGGCGTCTGCGGCAAAAACGCATCGGCGGAGTGGAGATCGGGCCGGACCTGGAACGTGGCCCCCGGCCGGCTCGGCCGGGTGACGCGGGTTCCGGGGTCTGTCACCGGGATCACGTCCCCCCAGCCGGCGTCCGCAAACGATGGCCGGCGGTAGCCGGTGTTGTTCAGAACACCGGGAAGCAGGCCAGCGCTAGCCGGACTGTTGTCCGCGTAGGAGAGACAGGACCATTTGTAAAGCGGACCGTGCGGGGTAGCGACCGGTTGCGGGTCGAGATACCGCTCGTAGTACCGCTCGACGACCGCGATGGTGTTGGACGTGCCGTCGGCATATGAGTCAGGGAAGCGCGGCGGGCCAACGAACGCCGCCATGTTGAAGGAGTAGCTGGTCGGCCCGCCGTCGTAGAAGCGACCCTCGACGGCGGCTCCGTCCACCAACTCGGGGTTATGCTGGCCGTGGTAGCTGGGGTCGGCCGGGCTAAGGAGGTACGGGATGAGTGTGTTCGGCGCTCGGCCCCCCGGCCCTTCGATCGCCCGAACGATGTAGTGAAACGGCGGACCCTGGCGGACGCCGCTATCATTGAGAGCGTCTCGCTCCTGCCACGTCTTCGGGTCTGCCTTAACGACCCCGCCGATCCAGCCGCCATTAGCGTCGGCCAATTGGTGCAGGCCCAACCCAAGCTGCTTGAGGTTGTTCACCGACTTGGCACGGGCCGCTGCCTCGCGCACCTTCTGCACCGCCGGCAGCAACAGGCCGATCAGAATCGCAACGATGGCCATAGCCACCAATAACTCAACTAGGCTCACGCCGTTCCGTCGCGCCATCACTTACCTCCTTGCACATGTACGGCGACTGCGTCTACCAATGACCTGCAGTTGTTCGTCAAAAGCAGTTGATGTAACTCGGTGCCCCAGTGGGAGACCAATTGAGGCCATTGTCGGTACTCTGTTGAAGTCGTGCTCTGATAATGTCACTTGATTGAACGTTGCAGTTTTGTGACGTAATGCCCCAGGTGAACGGGCCAACACCGCGACCGACATTTTGAGCCGTTGTGAAGGCCAAGTTAGGTATGCCAGGGCTGTTCAAAGCATAGGCGGAAAAATTGCCGTTGATGAGGATGCCGTAATCTACCGCGACGCGATAAAGTGGTGCACCGTTCGGGAACTGTGGAACGCTGAACGTCCCATTGGGGGCGATCGTGGCTTGCACTGGACCAGCTATGTAGCCCGATCCTCGAAATGTGACGACTTGGGCTTGGGCCGAGTCGGCGAAACCGAGGATGACGGCCAATGCAAGTACCGGAGAGAAGGACTTAATCATGGGAGAAATCCGAGGGTAGAAGGCGGGGTCGCGTCACTCAAAATTGATCGTAACAGATACTCCGGTACAAGCGATCGATCTTCTGCTGGAATTCTTGAATTCGCTCCCCTCGCTCGCTTTATCGAGAGCCGTAAGCGCATCAGCCCCCAGCGTCCTCCGAGCTTTCCAAACCGCCCTTCGACTACTCGGCGACGTACTCGACGAAGCCGATCATCATCTCTTCCCAGGTCTGGTTGCCCCACGTCACGCGCTTCGTCGGGTCCGGGTTCGACGGGTTGGCCTTCGAGTTGTCGTACCAGGCCGTACACTCGAGGCGGCTCCCCGCGGGCAGCGTGCGCGGCTCCTTGAAGGCGTACCCGGTCTGCCAGTTGAAGTCGTACTTGGGCACGTTGAGGAGCACTTCCCGCGCGCCGTCCGGGGTCACGAGTTCGTATCGGAAGGCCTTGCCGCGGACGTGCATGTGTGGGGTCATGTTCAAGAGCGTGACCGGCCGGTCGAAGGTCAGCACGGCGACGTCCGGCGAGTAGTTGCCGTCGCCCGGCGGGATGGCGAACCGCTTGGTGATCGCCGCGTCGGACTTGACTTCCCGGGCCGGCGGGGTCTTGGTCGTCATCAGGCCGATGCACGACTGGTCGCGGCCGGCCTTGCCGTTCGGCGTGTAGTGGACCTCGAACAGCAGCATCGACCCCTTGGGGATGAGCTTGCCCAGGCCGGCCGGGAGGACGTTGGCTTCGTCCCCGGGGACGTAGGCGGAGAGCAGGTGCCGGCTGAACCCGTCGTTCTTGACCAACTCCTTGAGCTGCTTGCCCGGCGGGATCAGGAAGACGATGATGTGGTGGATCGCCTCGCGGAAGTCCGGGCGGACTTCGAGGCCCGTCACCCACGTATCCTCGGCGAAGGTCGCGTCCCCCTGCACGTAGTGGTACGGCATGCCGATCGCGCCCATCATGAACTGCGCCGGCACGTCGATCGGCTTGACCATCTTGACGACCAGGTCGGGGACGCGGGGCAACCGCCAGCCCTGCGTGTACTCCTTGGCCGGCGGGGATTGGCTCGCGTCCCCCTCGGGGCACCCGGCGTCGATCCAGCCGAGCAGGGTCGTCTTGTCGGCCGCGGTCAGCCGGCGGTCGTTGACGAAGTGACCCGGCTTGGCGTCGGCGTGCCACGGCGGCATCACGCCGTCGGCGACGACCTCGCGCATCATGCCGGCCCACGACTTGGCGTCTTTGAAGGACATCAGTGGGAACGGGGCCGTCTCGCCCGGCCGGTGGCAGCCCTGGCACTTGGCCTGAAGGACGCGGGACACTTCGTTGTGGTAGGTGATCGCCGTCGCCACCTCGACGGCCGGGTCGGCGAGCAGCTTGCACCCGGCGGGGGCGGCGAAGGGCACCGTCACCGCCCGGCCGTCGATGACCGCGTCGAGGGCGTTGCCCAGGTCACGCGTCGTCGGCCTGTCGCGGTGGACGCCCGGGGCGTCCTGGTCGTCTACGCGGCCCATGTACCGGACGTTCAGCCCGCCGTCGAGGACGAACGCCGTCGGCACGCGATCGACGCGGAAGCGCTTGGCCAGGCTGCCGTCGGCGTCGTGCAGCACCGGAAACGGCAACTTGGCCGCCGTGGCGTGCTTGACCGCGTCCGCGGCGCTGTCGGACGGGTGGGCGTAAATGCCGACGAACGTCGCCTCGGCCTTGAGCCGCTTGGCCAGGCCGGCGACCTTCGGCAGGATCGCGTTCGAAACGGGGCACGACGTGGCCAGAAAGACGACGACGGTCGGCTTGCGGTCGCGGCCGGCGTCGCTCAGGCTCCACGGCGCGTCGGCGACGAGGTCGGCGCGGGTGAAGTCCGCGACGCGGGTGCCGACCGGGGCCGGGGCCGGCTCTCCCGCGATCAATGAGGAGGCGAAGGCCATGCCGAAGCAGACCGAGACCGTGCGGACCATGCGAAAACCCTCACCCCACGGAGACAGAGCGACGATTTTACCCGCCCGCCCGCCGAAAGGTTGCAGTCGCGCGAACTTTTCACACTGGGGGGCTTCGCCGGGGCGGGAAGGGGACGGCCGGTGTTTCTGAAGGGAATCGACTGGCCCGAGTTGGCCCGGATTGTATAGCTTAACCTGTACATAACTCCCGGTTTACCGCCATCGGTCGCCCGGAAACTTTGGCATTTTGACGCTGCCCGGCGTCGGGCACAGGTGACCCTTTGACTCCGGTACTGCATCGCGCTTCCCTCGGCTGGTGGCGACCCGACGTGGCCGGGCCGGCCGGCGAACCCTCCGACATGCGCGACCTGCTCGGCGACCTGCACTCGGCCGCCGTCGTCGTCCACACGCCGGACGGTTTCGCAGTCGCGGCGGGCGGGTCCGTGCAACTCGGCGGGGCCGATCCGACCGGCGAGAGCTACCCCGTCGCCGCGTACCTGCCGCCGCTGCCCCCCGAGTCGCTGGGGGACACCGCCTTTTGCAAGTCGCACGGCCTGCTCTACCCGTACATGACCGGGGCGATGGCCAACGGCATCGCGTCGGTCGAGATCGTCGAGGCGATGGCCAACGCCGGGATGCTCGGCTCCTTCGGCGCGGCCGGGTTGTCGCTGGAGCGCGTCACCGCCGCCATCGACCGACTCCAGGCGAACCTCGGCGGCAAGCCGTTCGCCATCAACCTGATCCACAGTCCGAACGAGCCGGCCCACGAGATGCACCTCGCCGCCCGGCTGCTTGAGAAGGGCGTCCGCCGCGTCGAGGCGTCGGCATACCTCGATTTGACGCCGGCGATCGTCCGCTACCGCGTGGCTGGGTTGAGCCAGGGGCCGGCCGGGGTCGTCATCGGCAACAAGGTCATCGCCAAGATTTCGCGGACCGAAGTCGCCACCCGCTTCCTGTCCCCCGCACCGCCTAAGATGCTTCAAGAGTTGCTCGCCGCCGGGCACGTGACCGCCGCCCAGGTCGAGTTGGCGGCGCGGGTGCCGATGTGCGACGACATCACGGCCGAAGCCGACTCCGGCGGCCACACCGACAATCGCCCCGCGATCACGCTTCTCCCGACGATTCTCGCGCTGCGCAACCGCCTGCAAAAGCAGTTCGGTTACGCGGAGCCGGTCCGCGTCGGGCTGGCCGGCGGGATTGCGACGCCGGCGAGCGTGGCCGCGGCGTTCAGTATGGGCGCGGCCTACGTCTGTACCGGGTCGATCAACCAGGCGTGCGTCGAGTCGGGGAGTTCCGACCCCGTCCGCAAGATGCTCGCCGAGGCCGGCCAGGCCGACGTGGCGATGGCCCCGGCCGCCGACATGTTCGAGATGGGCGTCAAGCTCCAAGTCCTCAAGCGCGGCACCATGTTCGCCATGCGCGCCCAGAAACTTTTCGAGTTGTACCGGCAATTCCCGAGTTGGGAAGCGATTCCCGAGGCCGAACGGGTCCAGGTCGAGAAGACGTATTTGCGGACGACCTTTGCGGACGTTTGGACCCAGACGCGGGAGTTCTTCGTCAAGCGCGACCCGACGGTTCTGGCCCGGGCCGATGTCGATCCGAAGGTCAGGATGGCCCTGGTCTTCCGCTGGTACTTAGGGCTGTCGAGCCGGTGGGCCAACGTCGGCGACACGAGCCGGCAACTGGACTACCAGGTCTGGTGCGGGCCGGCGATGGGGGCCTTCAACGAGTGGGCCAAGGGGTCGTTCCTCGAAGCCCCGGCCAACCGCACCGTCGTCGCCGTGGCACTCAACCTCTTGTACGGGGCCGGCTTGCACCTTCGCCGCGAGGCCCTCCGTCAACAGGGCGTCACGCTGCCGGCGAGTGCGCTCCGCTCCGAGCCGGTGGAACTGGGCGAGTTGCACGCCCTCCTCGGTTGACCCGGCCGCCGCGCCGCCAGTTGAACACCCCGATACGCACCCACTAGACGGACCGACACCGCACCGATGAGCACCCTCCCCGCAAGCTTCCCCGTCGCCCCGAAGCCCGCCCCGGCGGTGAAGCCGCTCGACCTGGCCATCGTCGGCATGGGCTGCCTGTTCCCCAAGGCCGACAACCTGGGCGGCTACTGGGCCAACATCAAGCACGCCATCGACGGCATCACCGACGTGCCGGGCAGCCACTGGAACCCCGACGACTACTTCGACGCCAACCCCAAAGCCCCGGACATGACCTACGCCCGCCGCGGCGGGTTCCTGTCGCCGATCGACTTCAACCCGATGGAGTTCGGCATCGCGCCGCGCGACATCGAGGCGACCGACACGACGCAACTCCTCGGCCTCGTCGCGGCGAAACAAGCTCTGACCGACGCCGGCGTCGATTTCACCCCCGGCCGGCCCAAGAGCGTCGAGCGCGGCAAGGTCTCCGTCCTCATCGGCGTGACCGGGACGCTCGAACTCGTCATCCCGCTGGGCGCGCGGCTAGGCCACCCTAAGTGGCGCAAGGCGATGCGCGACGCCGGCATCCCGGAAGACCAGGTCGCCGACGCCGTCACCCGCATCGCGGACAGCTACGTGCCGTGGCAGGAGAACAGTTTCCCCGGCCTGCTCGGAAACGTCGTCGCCGGGCGTATCGCCAACCGCCTCGACTTGCACGGGACCAACTGCGTCGTCGATGCCGCTTGCGCCAGCAGCTTGAGCGCGATGCACCTGGCCGCGATGGAGTTGACGACGGGCAAGGCGGACGTGGTCGTCACCGGCGGGACCGACACGTTCAACGACATCTTCATGTACATGTGCTTCTCGAAGACCCCGGCCCTGTCGCCGTCCGGCAACAGCCGGCCGTTCGACGCCGACGGCGACGGCACCATCCTCGGCGAAGGACTGGGCCTGGTCGTCTTGAAGCGGCTCGACGACGCGGTCGCCGCGGGGGACACGGTGTACGCCGTCATCAAGTCGATCGGCACGTCGAGCGACGGCAAGGGGAACGCGATTTACGCCCCGAGCGCCGACGGTCAGAAGCGCTGCCTGAAAGACGCCTACGCCCGCGCCGGGTTCTCGCCGGACACGGTCGAACTGGTCGAGGCCCACGGCACCGGCACCAAGGTCGGCGACGGGGTCGAAGCCGCCGCCCTCGCCGAAGTCTTCGGCGGCGTCGAAACTGCGCGGTCGCGGCCGTGGTGCGCCGTCGGTTCGGTCAAGTCGCAGGTCGGCCACACGAAGGCGGCGGCGGGCGCGGCGGGCCTCATCAAGGCGGCGATGGCGTTGCACTTCAAGGTCTTGCCCCCGACGATGAAGGTGACGAAGCCGGTCGAGCCGCTGACCCGCGAGAACACGCCGTTCTACGTCAACGCGAGCATGCGGCCGTGGCTGCCGCGGGCCGAACACCCGCGCCGCGCCGGCTTGTCCGCGTTCGGCTTCGGCGGCAGCAACTTCCACGCGGTCCTCGAAGAGTTCGGCCCCACGAAAGTCGCCCCGGACTGGGACGGCCACGTCGAGATGTTGACGCTGTCGGGCACGGCCCAGGCGATCGCCGGTGAACTGTCGAAGCTGCCCGACGGTACGACCTGGAAGGCGTTCGCCCGCGCCGCCGAGGCGAGCCGCACGGCCTTTCGAGTGGACGCTCCGGCCCGCCTGATCCTGGTCGCCCACCGCGACGCCGACCTGGCGAAGCTCCTCACCGGCGCGAAGGCCAAGCTCGCGGCCGACGGCACGAAGGCGTGGTCCACGACCGACGGCGCGCACTTCGGCGTCGGTGCCCCGGCCGGCCAGCTCGGCGTGCTCTTCCCGGGTCAGGGGTCGCAGTACGTCGGCATGTTGCGCGAGTCGGCCTGCCTGTTCCCCGAGATGCTCGACACCCTCACCGCCGTCGATGCCGACGCCGACGCGGGCGGCAAGCGGGTGGCCGATGTCGTCTACCCGATGACGAGTTTCGCCGCGGATGCCAAGGCTTCGCAAGACGCCGCGTTGCGCTCGACCGACGTGGCCCAGCCGGCCATCGGGGCCGTCAGCTTCGGCGCGTGGCTGACCCTGTCGCACCGCTTCGGCGTGAGCGCGGGGGCGTTCGGCGGCCACAGCTACGGCGAGTTGACGGCCCTGGCCGCCGCCGGCCGACTGAGCGTCGCCGACTTCGTCAGCCTGTCGCGGTTGCGCGGCCGGCTGATGGCCGAGCAGGGCACCCGCGAGTCGGGCGACCCCGGCACGATGCTCGCCGTATCGGCGCACTTCGAGCGGATCGAAGCCGTCGTTGCCGCCGAGAGCCTGGACGTGGTCGCGGCCAACTTCAACTCGCCGACGCAGACGGTTTTGTCCGGCTCGACGCCCGAGATCGACCGGGCGGCGCGGGCGTTCTCCGCCGCCGGCTTGCGGGCGACCAAACTGTCGGTCGCCGCCGCCTTCCACAGCCCGTTCGTCGCCGAGGCGGCCAAGCCGTTCCGCGCCGCCCTCGACGCGGTCGCGCTGGTCGCCGGCACCAAGCCGGTCTATGCCAACACGACGGCCGCACCGTACCCGGCGGAAGCCGACGCCGCGAAGGACATCCTCGGCCACCAACTGGCCAAACCGGTCGCCTTTGTCGAGCAGGTCCGGGCGATGGTCCAAGCCGGCGTCACGACGTTCCTCGAAGTCGGCCCCGGGTCGGTGCTGACGCGGCTGACCGAGGCGACGCTGGCCGACTCGAAGTTGCCGGGCGAAGCCTTCGCCCTGGACTCGTCCGGCGGCAAGCGGCCCGGCACCCTCGACCTCGCCCAGACCCTCGCCCGGCTCGCCGCGCGGGGGTACGCCGTGTCTGTCGCTGCGTGGGAGGAAGGCAGCCGCTGCCGCCCGGGGGTTGACCCGAAGCCGGGGCACACGGTCCTCGTCGGCGGCGCGAACTCCGTCCTGCCCCGGCCCGCCCGCCCGGCCACCCCGCCCAAAGTTTCGCCGAGTGTTCCCGTCCCGTCTGCCGTTGCCGAGCGTCGCAGTCCGTCCACTCCCCCGGGGAAAGTCATGTCTGATCGTCCGAGTGAACCCGCACCCCTCAACACGGGACAGGGGGCGGCACTCACTCAGGCGCTCGCGCTGTCCCAGCAAACGCTCGCCGCGCTGGCGCAACTGCAAGAGCAGTCGGCCCGCCTGCACAAGCAGTTCCTCGACAACCAGAGCCAGGCGCACGCGACGCTGTTCCAGATCGTCGCCCAACAGAACGCGATGATGTTCGGCGGGGCCGCCCCGGCCCTGCCGGCCCCCCGCGCGGCCGCCCCGACCGTGCTCGCCCCGGCGCTGCCGGCTCCGCGGCCGACCGCCGCCGTCGCGCCGACCCCGGTCGCCGCGTCGCCGGTCCCCCGCGTCGAAGCGCCCCGCCCTTTGCCGACCGCCCCGGTGGCCGCGAAGCCGGTGCCGGTCGCCGCGGCCCGGAACGCGATTTCGGACGTGTTGTTGGAGGTGGTGGCGGAGAAGACGGGGTACCCGACGGACATGCTGACCCTGGGCATGACCCTGGACTCGGACCTGGGCGTGGACTCG
>JAYTSV010000051.1:0-9015 GCA_043745465.1 Fimbriiglobus sp. | reverse complement strand
GTCGCCCACCTGCGCGAGGCCTTCGCCGACGACTGGGAGTTCTGCACCCGCGACGCCCTCGCCGGGCCGGGCTGGTCCCCGCGCCTCGCGCCGCGCGGGTCGGCCCTGGCGCGCGGCGTCCGCAGCGGGCCGGACGACGAGTTCAAGCGGCTGCGGGCAGTGCTGCTCGGCGGCCTCGCGGCGGCCCGGTCGTCGGTGCGCGTCGTCACGCCGTACTTCCTGCCGGACGACGCGCTGATCGCCGGGCTGAACGTCGCCGCCCTGCGCGGCGTCAGAGTCGATGTCGTACTGCCGGCGCGGTGCAACCTGCGCCTAGTCCAGTGGGCGTGTACGGCACAACTCGGGCAAGTGCTCGAGCACGGCTGCCGGGTCTGGCTCGCGCCGCCGCCCTTCGCCCACACCAAGCTCATGGTGGTAGACCGCGCCTGGGTGCTGTTCGGCTCGTCGAACTGGGACCCGCGCAGCCTGCGGCTGAACTTCGAGTTCGACGTGGAGTGCTACGACGGCGACCTGGCCGGCCGGCTCGACGACGACGTGGCGCGCACGCTCGGCCGCAGCCGGGCGGTGACGCCGGCCGGCTTGCGCGCCCGGTCGCTGCCGGCGAAGTTGCGCGACGGCGCGGCGAGACTCCTGACGCCCTACCTGTAAGCTGTGCCGTTGAAGCTCGCCGACCCTACCCGCCGGGTGCCCCGCCGTGTCCAGCACCGACCCCGTCCGCGGCCTGAGCGAAGTCGAGGCGGCCGGCCGCGCCGCCGGCGGGCTAGCCAACCGGCCGCCGCGCTCCGGGGGGGCCGCGTACCGGGCCATCGCCGCGCGGAACCTGCTCACCCCGTTCAACGCGCTGGTCGTGCCGGCCGGCGCGGCGCTGCTGCTGCTCGGCGACCTGCGCGGGGCGTGGGCCGTCGGCGCGATGGCGGCGGTCAATGCCGCGATCGGCCTCGCCCAGGAGGTCCGGGCCAAGCGCCACCTCGACCGCCTCGACCTGCTCGCCGAGACGCGCGCGCGGGTCGTGCGCGACGGGGCCGAACGCCTGCTGCCGGCCGGCGACGTGGTCCGGGGCGACCTGATTCGGCTCGCCGCCGGCGACGCCGTCGTCGCCGACGGGCCGGTGCTGGCCGCCGAGTACTTGGAGATCGACGAGGCGCTCTTGACCGGCGAGTCCGACCCGGTCGCGCGGCGGCCGGGGGACCGGCTCCTCTCGGGCAGCTTCGCCGTCGCGGGGGTCGGGGCGTACCGAGCGGACGGCGTCGGCGCGGGGGCGTTCGCCCACCAGACCTCCGCCGCCGCGCGGCAGTACCGGCACGCCCCCGGCCCCGTCCAGCAAAGCCTCGACCGGCTCGTCCGGGCGCTGACCGTGACGACGGTCGCCCTGTGCGCCGCCTACGTCAGCCTGTACTTCGCGCGGGACTTGCCGGCCGCCGTGCTGGCGCAGATGGTGGCCGCGACCGTCACGTCGCTGGTGCCGCAGGGGCTAATCCTGATGACCACGCTGGCCCTGACCCTCGGGGCGGTGCGGCTGGCGGGCCGGGGGGCGGTCGTGCAGCGGCTCGCGGCGGTCGAGGCGATGGCCTCCGTCGATGTCTTGTGCGCCGACAAGACGGGCACGGTCACCACGAGCGAACTCACGGTCGATCGCGTCGAGGTCTTCGCCGGGGACGAGGCCGAAGTCCGGGGACTGCTCGGGCTGTTCGCCTGGGCGACGATCGACGCGGGCAACCGCACCGTCCAGGCCCTCCGCGCTGCGTTGCCCCGGCCCGACAGTCCGTTCGCGGCAACCGACCAGGTGCCGTTCAAGTCCCAGACCCGCACCAGCGCGGTGACGGTGGCGACCGGCGGCGGCCCGTCCACGCTCGTGCTGGGCAGCCCCGACGCTCTGCTGCCGCGTTTTGCGAGTGATGACGCGGGGCGGGTCGAGGCGCGCTTCCACGAACTGCTGCCGTCCGGGCTGCGGCTGCTGGCGTTCGCGTCCGCCGACGACGCCTCGGCCGACGCTCCGCTCCGCCCGCTCGCACTCGTGGCCCTGCGCGACGAACTCCGTCCGGGCGTCGAAGCCGTCCTCGAATCTCTCGCTGCCCAGGGCGTCGCCATCAAGCTGCTCTCCGGCGACCACCCGGAGACCGTGCGGGCCACCGTCTCCCGGCTCGCCCTGCCGCTGGCACGCGAGCCGGTCCGCACCGGGGCCGACCTCGAAGCCGCCGCCGACCGGGCCGCATTGATCGCCACGACCGCCGTGTTCGGCCGGGTGACGCCGCGGCAGAAGCTCGACATTATCGCGTCGCTCCAGGCTCAGGGGCGGCGGGTGGCGATGGTCGGCGACGGCGTCAACGACGTGCTGGCGATCAAGACCGCCGACCTCGGCGTGGCGATGGGGGCGGGCAGCCCGGCCGCGAAGGCCGTCGCAGGGCTAGTCCTCGAAACCGACGACTTCGGCCTGCTCCCGGCCGCGCTCGCCGAGGGGCGGACGGTCCTGCACAACGTCCGCCGCGCGGCCAAGTTGTTCCTGCTCAAGGTAGTCTACACGCTGGTGCTGGTCGTCGGCCTCGTGGGCGTGTTGGGCGAGGCGTTCCCGTACCTGCCGCAGCAGGTGACGCTGCTGAACGCCCTGACCATCGGCGGGCCGGCCCTGCTCGTGATGCTGTCGAAGGCCCCGCCGGGTGCGGCGGGGCGGGCGGCGTTCCTGCCCGAGGTCGGCCGCTTCGTCCTCGGCATGGGCCTGCCGCTCGGCCTCGCCGGGCTGGCGGTCTGGCACCTCGGCGGCAGCGTGGAGGAGAAACGGACGCTGCTGCTCTCGACGCTGGTCGTTGCGGGGCTGGCGAACGCGGTGTTCGTCGGCGGGGGCGAGTGGCGCTTCGTCGCCTGGGCGGCGCTGGCGGGGCTTTTGTACCTCGGGGTGATGGCGTTCGGACCGACGGCGGACTTCTTCGTCTTGACGCCGCTCTCCGCCGGGCAATGGGCGGCGGCGGCGGGCGCGGCGGCGGTCGGGGTCGCGGCCGGGCGGCTACTCGCCGGGCGTCAGCGTGAAGTCGAGCACGAGCGGCAGGTGGTCCGAGGCCCGCCGGGCGAGGGCCGTCCGCACCACCCGCGCCTCGGTGACTTGGACCCCGCCGCGGTGGAACGCCTTGTCGAGGGCCAGGAGCGGTAGGAACGCCGGGAACGACCGGAAGCGCGACGCCGGCCGGGTCGCCTCGGCGAAGCCGTGGTCGGAGAGGGCCGCCGCGCCGAGGGTGCCGCGCCAGTCGTTGAAGTCGCCCACGACGAGCGTCGGCGGCCCCGCGGCCTCACGAATCCGGGGGTGGGCCAGGAGCTTTTCCGCCTGCCAGTGCCGCTCGCGGTCGCGCAGGCCGAGGTGCCAGTTGGCCAGCAGCAGCGGGCCGCCGGGCGTGTCGAGGGCGACGACCTGCGCCCCCCGCGGCTTCCAGCCCCTCCAGCGCAGGCAGAGGGCGTGCGAGTCGATCACCGGCCACCGGGACAGCACGAGGTTGCCGTAGCCGCCGACGCGGTAGCGGACGGTCATCTGGAAGGCGTGGGCGACGCCGGCAAAGCGGGCGGCGAGGAGTGCGGGCTGGTCGTCGCCGAGCGTCCGGCGGGCGTGCCGGGTGACCTCCTGCAGGCAGAGGATGTCCGGGGCCTCGTGCTCGATTACGCGCGCGATACGGTCGAGGTCGTACCGTCGGTCGTGCCCGCCGATCCCCTTGTGGATGTTGTAACTGAGCAGCCGCATCGTGGGCTTGGCGGCGGTGCGGTCGGTCACGCCGCCACCCCGCCGGCCGCGCGCCGGGCGAGCTTCACCGCCTCGACGACGGCGACCGGGGCCAGGGCGCAGGCCAGCACGACGGCCCAGTCCGCGGCGGCCAGCGGCACGGTGTGGAGGACGCCTTGCAGCGGCGGCAGGTAGACCGCCGCGACCTGCAGCAGCAGGCTCACGGCCGCCGCCGCCCACAGCCAGCCGTTCGTGAACAGCCGCGCGGTGAACGCCGAGCGGCGCCGCGAGCGGGCGCTGAAGGCGTGGAAGATCAGCGCGAACGCCAGGGCCGTGAAGGTCAGCGTCGTCGCGTGCCGCAGGCCCTCGCCCTCGGAGCCGTGCCAGCGCAGGCCGACGGCGAACGCCGCCAGCGCCGCCCCCGCGAGCAGGGCCGCCTGCCAGGCGATGACGCCCAAGAACCGCCGCGTCACGAGCGGCTCGCGGTGGTCGCGGGGCGGGCGGGCCATCGCCTCCGGGTCGGACGGCTCCAGGGCCAGGGCCATCGCCGGGAACGCGTCGATGAGCACGTTCAGCCAGAGGATCTGCAAGGCCGACAGCGGCAGCGGCCAGCCGACCATCAGCGCGGCGAAGACGACCAGAATTTCCGCGAGGTTGCACGCGAACAGGTAGCGGATGAAGCGGAGGATGTTGGCGTATATCACGCGGCCCTGCTCGACGGCCCCGACGATGGTCCCGAAGTCGTCGTCGGTGACGACCATCGCCGCCGCCTCCTTGGCGATCTCGGTGCCCTTGATCCCCATCGCGATGCCGATGTCGGCCTGCTTGAGCGCCGGGGCGTCGTTGACGCCGTCGCCGGTCATCGCCACGACCTCGCCGCCGGCCTGGAGGGCCTCGACGATGCGCAGCTTCTGCTCCGGCGAGACGCGGGCGAACACGCCCACCTCCGCGGCGGCCGACTTCCAGCCGGCGGCGTCCAGGCCGGCGAGTTCGCGGCCGTGGGCGGTGCGCTGCGGCCGGCCCTGGGGGTCGCGGTCGAGGCCGAGCTGCCGGCCGATCTCGGCCGCCGTCGCCTCCTGGTCGCCGGTGATCATGACCACGCGGACGCCGGCCCCCCGGCACCTCCCGATGGCGGCCTTGGCCTCCTCGCGCAGCGGGTCGATCATGCCGACCAACCCCACGAACACCAGCCCGCCCGCCAGGTCTCCGTCGCCGTACCCCGCCGGCAAGTCCTTGGTCGCCAGCGCGAGGACGCGCAGCGCCCGCCCAGCCAACTCCTGGTTGTGCGCCATGACTTTCTGCCGACCCTCGGCTGTCATCGGCTCCACGCCCCCGGCGGTGAACTGGCGGTCGCACGACTCGGCCACGACGGCGGGGCTGCCCTTGACGTAGGCGACCGCCGGGCCGCCGGGCGTGCCGTGGACGGTCACCATGCGCATCGACTCGCTGCTGAACGGCACCTCGCCGACGCGGGGCGACTCCCGCGACAGGTCGCCTTTCGCCAAGCCCGCCTTGAACGCGGCGACGAGCAGCGCGCCCTCGGTCGGGTCGCCCAGCACGGCGGCCGCACCGCCCCCGCTCAGGTCGAGGGTCGCGTCGGAGCAGAGGGCACCGGTTCGCAGGGCCAGCGCGAGGTGCGCGTCGGCGCGGGGGTCGAGGGCCGCCCCGCCCTCGGTGAATTCGCCCGCGACGGCGTAGCCCGCGCCCGACACGTCGATCCGCCGCGGCCCGAGCTGCAGCACGCGGACGGTCATCTCGTCGCGGGTCAGCGTGCCGGTCTTGTCGGTGCAGATGACGGTAGTCGAGCCGAGCGTCTCGACGGCCGGCAGCCGGCGGACGAGCGCCCCCATGCGGGCCATGCGCTGCATGCCGATGGCCAGCGTCATCGTGGCGACGGCCGGCAGGCCCTCGGGCACCGCCGCGATGGCCAGGGAGATGCCGACCTCGAGCATCGGCAGGAAGCCGTAGCCCCGCAGCCAGCCGGCCGCGACGATGACTGCTCCAAACGTTAGCACGACGCCGATGAGGGCGTGACTCAGTTGCGTGAGCTTGCGCTCCAGCGGGGTCTCGCGGCCGCCGGCCCCGTCGAGCAGCGTGCCGATGCGGCCGACCTCGGTGCTCATCCCCGTGGCCGTCACGAGCAGCCGGCCGCGGCCGCCGGTCACCGCCGTGCCCAGGTAGGCCATGCCCAGCCGGTCGCCGAGCGGGGCGTCCGCGTCGGCGACCGCGTCAATCGCCTTCGTGACCGGCAGCGACTCCCCGGTCAGCGCCGCCTCGGCCACCTGGAGCTGGGCGCTCTCGGTGACCCGGCCGTCGGCCGGCACGCGCGACCCGGCGGCGAGCAGGACCACGTCGCCGGGCACCAGCTCGGCCGCGGGCACTTCGCGCGCCCGCTCGTCGCGGACGACGTGGGCCGTGGGCACCGCCTGGCGCTGCAGCGCGGTCAGCGCCCGCTCGGCCTTCCACTCGTTCAGGAACCCCACGGCCGAGTTGAGGACGATCACGACCAGGACGGCGACCGCCTCGACGTACTCCCCGAGCGCGAGCGCCACGGCGGAGACGCCAACGAGTAGTAGGGCGATGACGCTCTTGAACTGGCCGGCGAGAATCCCCAGGGCGGAGCGCCCCGCCGCCGCGGCCAGGGCGTTCGGCCCGAACTCGGCCCGCCGTCGCGCGGCCTCGGCGTCGGTCAGGCCACCCGCCGGGTCGGTCCGCAGCTTCCGGGCGACCTCTTCGACCGGGAGCGTGTGCCAGGGGCGTCCCGGTGCTGAGGCGAGGCCGAATAGGCCGCCCGGAGGGGCGGCCGGGTCGGGCGTGCCGTCGTGTGCCATCGGGGGGTCCAAGGGTTGTCGGGCGAACCCGCGGGGTCGGGTGCGTTGGGCGACGCCATTCCATGACAATCCGACCGGAATCCAAGCCCCGCCGCGGGGGCAACTTCCCCGCCCGGCCGGCCGGGGCGTATAACAAGACCCGCGAGGAGGCTCGCTCGGACACCCTTGAACGGAGGCGGCGTCATGCAAGAACTGCGGCGGATCGAACACGACATCCTGGGCAAAGGCAAGGTCGATAGCGAACACCTCGACGCGCTCCGGGCGGCCCTGCACGCGGGCGGCTCTGTCAGCCGCCCCGCGGCCGAATTCCTCGTCGGGTTGCGCAAGCGGGTCGCCCACCCGAACCCCGCTTTCGAGAAGCTCGTCTTCCAGACGTTGAAGGACTGCGTGCTGGTGGACGGCCACGTCGAGGCCGGGGAGGCGGCGTGGCTGCGGACGGTGCTGCTCGCCGACGGCGTGGTGCAGGACGAGGAGCGGAAGTTCCTGACCGAGTTGCGCGGCGAGGCGGGCCAGTCCAGCCCCGAGTTCGAGGCCCTGTTCGCCGAGGCGATGGCGATGCCGCGGGAGCGACGCACCAGCCGCTAAGGGGCCGTGCTGGTCTGGATTACCTGGGGCTTGCCTCGCGGGTCGGCGACGCGATCGGGGTCGATTTTGCCGGCACTCCCAACTTCCACACCGCCCACGCGGCCGTCGGCCGCGTCTCGGCGCGTCTCGCCGTTCCTCGTGGAGGCGTCCGCGGCCGAATGCGACGCCGTGCTGGCGAAGCTCGGCACGTCGCCCGACGGGCTGTCCGCCGACGAGGCCGCGCGGCGGCTGGTCGAGTACGGGCCGAACGTCGCCGCCAAGGACGCCCGCTACCCGCGACTGCGGCTGTTGCGCAAGGCGCTCGTCAACCCGCTCGTGATTTTGCTCGTGGTCCTCTCGGCCTCGTCGTTCCTCACCGGCGACGCGCGGGCCGGGGTCGTCATCCTGCTCATGGTCGCCGTCGGCGTCGCGGTCCGGTTCGTCCAGGAGGCGCGGGCCGACTCCGCGGCGGCGAGTTTGCGCTCGATGATCACCGTCACGGCCACGGTCCTGCGCGGCGGCGTCGCCGTCGAGGTGCCGCTCGCGGAGGTCGTCCCCGGCGACGTGGTCCGCCTCGCCGCCGGCGACATGACCCCCGCCGACGTGCGGCTGCTGTCGTGCAAAGACCTGTTCCTGACCCAGGGCAGTTTGACCGGCGAGTCGTTCCCCGTCGAGAAGTTCGCCGCCCGGGAAGACAGCGCCGGCCGGTCGGCGCTCGAACTCACCAACGTCTGCTACCTGGGCACGAGTGTGGAGAGCGGCACCGCGACGGCGGTCGTCGTGGCGACCGGGCTGGCGACGTTTTTGGGCGGCGTCTCGGCGTCGCTGGTCGAGGCCCAGGGGCCGACGAGCTTCGACCGCGGCGTCGCCCGCTTCACCTGGCTGATGATCGGCTTCATCGCCGTCCTGGCACCCCTGGTGTTCGTCATCAACGGCGTGACGAAGGGCGACTGGGCCGAGGCGTTCTTCTTCGCGATGGCCGTCGCCGTCGGCCTCACGCCGGAGATGCTGCCGATGATCGTCGCGGTCTGCCTGTCGAAGGGGGCGCTGGCGATGTCCCGGCAGAAGGTCATCGTCAAGCGGCTGACCGCCATCCAAAACCTCGGCGCGATGGACGTGCTCTGCACCGACAAGACGGGGACACTCACCCAGGACCGCGTCGTGCTGGAGAAGTACTGCGACGTGGCCCTCGACCGGGACGACGGCGTGCTGGAACTCGCGTACCTCAACAGCCACTTCCAGACCGGCCTGAAGAACCTCATGGACCGCGCCGTGCTGGCCCACGCGCACCCGGCCTGCGCGGAGTACGCCAAGGTGGACGAGGTGCCGTTCGACTTCGCCCGGCGGATGATGTCGGTGGTCGTCGCGCCGCCCGGCGGCCGGCACCGGCTGATCTGCAAGGGGGCACCCGAGGCCGTCTACGCCCGCTGCACGCACTTCGAGTTGGCCGGCGAGGTCTGCCCCGCCGAACCGATCCTGATGACCGACCTGAAGGGGGAGTTCGACCGGCTCAGCGCCGACGGCTTCCGGGTGCTGGCCGTCGCCTACCGGGACTTCGACCCCCGGCCGGCGTACTCGAAGGCCGACGAGTGCGGGTTGACGCTGCGCGGCTACGTCGCCTTCCTCGACCCGCCAAAGGAGACGGCCCACCAGGCGATCGCTGCGCTGCGCGACGCCGGGGTGGCGGTCAAGGTGCTCACCGGGGACAACGAACTGGTCAGCCGCAAGGTCTGCCGCGAGGTCGGCATCCCGACCGACCGTGTGCTCGTCGGCGGCCAGGTCGAGGCGATGACCGATGCCCAACTCGCCGTCGCCGCCGGTGAAACGACCCTGTTCGCCCGGCTGTCGCCCGCCCACAAGAAGCGGGTGATCGTCGCCCTGCAGGGGGCCGGGCACGTCGTCGGCTTCCTGGGCGACGGC
>JAYTSV010000050.1:0-32318 GCA_043745465.1 Fimbriiglobus sp. | reverse complement strand
TCCGCGTCGGAGAGGGGCCGGGGGTGAGGTCTCCGCGAAAGAGTCAACTTACGGCCCGTGCCCGAACATTCTGCACTCTGCACTTTGCACTCGCGGTTTTCCCGACACCCCTGTCGGCATTCCGCGCCCCGGCGTCCGAATTTCCGCCCCCGGCGTCCGGTGTGACCTACGGTAGTGCGCCCTGCGTACCTTTCGCCACGTCCTCGTTTCTGCGGTGGTCCCATGAATTGGTTGCGCGAACCGGATACGGAGCCTCTGCCCGGGTACGTCCTCGTGGCCCCGCTCGGCACCGGCGGGTTCGGCGAGGTGTGGAAGTGCGTCGCGCCCGGGGGCATCCACAAGGCGATCAAATTCGTCTACGGGAACATGAATTCCCTCGACGCCGACTCGGCCAAGGCGACGCAGGAGTTCAAGGCGATGGACCGCGTCAAGGCGGTCCGGCACCCGTTCGTCCTGTCGATGGAGCGCATCGACGTGGTCAGCGGCGAGCTGCTCATCGTCATGGAACTGGCCGACAAGAGCCTGCACGACCTGCTCCAGGAGAGCCAGGCCCGCGGCCAGGCCGGGCTGCCCCGCGAACCCCTGCTCGGCTACCTGACCGACTCGGCCGAGGGCCTCGACCACCTCATCGAGAAGCACAACCTCCAGCACCTGGACGTGAAGCCGAAGAACCTGTTCCTCATCGGCGAGCGGGTCAAGGTCGCCGACTTCGGCCTGGTCAAGCACCTCGAGCGCCAGAGTTCGTCCGGGCTGATGGGCGGCATCACCCCGGTGTACGCCGCCCCCGAGACGTTCACGAACAAGATCTCGAAGCACTCCGACCAGTACAGCCTGGCGGTCGTGTACGTCGAACTGCTCACCGGCCGGCGGCCGTTCAACGGCAAGAACATCCGCCAACTCGCCATGCAGCACATGACCGAGGCCCCCGACCTGACGATGCTGCCCGAAGGCGACCGGCCGGCGGTGGCGCGGGCGCTGTCGAAGAACCCGGACGAGCGGTTCCCGTCGTGCGTCGCGTTCGTCCGCGCCCTGGGCGGGGCGACCCTGCGGGCCGACGTGCAGTCCGGGGCCACGCCGACGACGATCACGGCCACCCGGGCCGGCCGGCCGGCCACGATGCCGGACATCGAGACCGCCACGGGCACGACCAGCGTCCCCGTGCCGAAGTTGCAGCGGAAGACGCCCCTGTCCATCCCCGCCGGCCTGTTCGACCGCCTCCCGGAGGTGCCGGCCCACCTGCACCAGACGATGTCGCTGTCGGTCAGCTTCCGGCCCGAAGAGGGGGTGCTGCGGCCGGCCATCCTGATCGGCATCGGCAGTTTCGGCCGGCGGGCGCTGACGCAGATCCGCGGCCGCCTGCTCGACCGCGTCGGCGAGCCGGCCCAGGTCCCGTGCTTCCGCTTCCTGTACGTCGATACCGACCCCGAGGACGCCCGCAAGCCGAACGCCGGCGGGGACGGCGCACTCCTCCCCGAGCACGCCTTCCACGCCCCGTTGCAACAGGTCACC
Organism: Fimbriiglobus sp.; assembly: GCA_043745465.1. Taxonomy (GTDB): domain Bacteria; phylum Planctomycetota; class Planctomycetia; order Gemmatales; family Gemmataceae; genus Fimbriiglobus. Next base: position 30,809 of record JAYTSV010000050.1, on the reverse strand, counting down.
GGGTACCGCCGGCGGCAACTCGACCAACTCCTGGAGTGGCTGCCCCGCGAGAAGCTGTACGCCATCCCGCGCAGCCTGCGGGTGGACGGGTCGCGGGCCCTCGGCCGGCTCGCGTTCGCCGACCACTACCTGCGGTTCGTCACCCGGTTGCGTCAGGAAATCCAGGTCGCCACGCACCCCGAGGCGGTCAGCCAGTCGGCCGACCAGACCGGGCTGACGGTCCGCACCAAGGTGCCGAGCGTGTACGTCTTCGCCAGCGCGTCGGGCGGCACGTCGGGGATGCTCCTGGACGTGGGCCACGCCGTCCGCCGGACGCTGGAGCGGTTCAACATCCCGGACGCGACGGTCACCGCGTTCGTGTTCACCGGCGCGCCCGACGACGCCTCGTCCCCGCCGGAAGAGTTGGCCAACGTGTTCGCCACGCTGACCGAGTTGAACCACTTCGCCGACCCCGAAGTGAAGTTCTCGGCGCAGTACGGCGGCCCCGAGGGCCAGACCGTCGAGGCCAGCGGCCTGCCGTTCCACGCGACGTACCTGCTGCCGATGGAGGCGCGGACGACGGAGGCCTTCCGGGACTGCGTGGCGCACCTGGCCGGGTACGTGACGCACGACCTGACGACGCCGCTGGGCACGGGCCTCGAAAAGATTCGCCGCGCCCGGCCGGCGGTCGGCCGCACGCCCTTCCGCGGCTTCGGCACGTTCGGCGTCTGGTACCCGCGCGGCCTGCTGATGCGGTCGGCGTCCCGGCAACTGTGCGCCCGGATGCTCCGCACCTGGTCCGCCTTCGGCCGCGTCGAGTTGCCGCCCGAAGCCGCCCGCGTGCTGACGGTCATTCTCGATGACAGCCGGCTGACGCCGGACGAAGTGCAGCGGTTCATCGCCGCCGAATCGACCTCCGGGAGCGACGGCAACCCGGCCGAGGCGACGCGGGTGTGGCGGAACAACCTGGGCGGGTACGCCGAGAACGCGGCCCGCCGGATCGACCCGCAGAGCTGGGCCGTCGCCGCCTGGGACCAGTGCCGCGACCTCGTCGGCCTGGACCCGACGACGGAGGCCGACAGCACCTTCCGCCGCGGCCGCCTGAGCCGGTCGCTCGACGTGGGCCTGAAGCGCGCCGTCGAGGCGTGGCAGAACGAATTGACCGACCTGATCCACCCGCTCCAGGAGATCGGCGGGGCGCGGCTGGCCGTCGCCGAGCAGGTCGTCGGGCAGGTCGTGGCCGCGTGCTCCGCCGCCGCCGCCGCGATGGAAACGCAATTGCGGACGACCGACGAAGCGCGGGTCAAACTCCGCAACGCCGTCACCGGTGCGCTGGAAAGTTGCCAGGGGCTGGACGAGGGCGCGGCCTTCAACCTGTTCGGCAACCGGGCCGCGCGGGCGCTGCGGTCCGTCGCCGACCGCATCAAGGCGTTCGCCGACTTGCGCCTGAAAGAAGACCTGGCCCAGGCCGCGCACCAGTTCTACCGCCGCCTGCAACTGACCTTCGAGGACCGCCTGAGCGACCTCACCCTGACCCGCGCCCGGCTGACCGAACTCGCCGGGGCGATGGAGGCGACCGCCGGCCTGACGCCGAACGGCAACTTCACCCCGCCGGCCGCCGGCGCGTTCGTCCACCAGGACACCGAAGAACTGTTGCAGACGACGCTGCAGGAGTCGAACACGATGCGGGTGGTCTTGCCGCACGGCGCGGACCACCTCGACCTGTCGGCCGCGGAAATGCTCGGGGTGATCGCACCGAACGACCAGGCCCGGCTCGAACTGATCCTGACCCGGCTGGTCATCGAGCCGCGCGGCGGCCTGGCCGGCCTGGCCCGGAATTCGTCCGACCTGATCGTGGCGCTGGCCGCCCCGATGATCGAGCAGACGACGGCGTTCCTGACCAACCTGATGCCCGGCGAGGACGTGACGGCGGTCGAACTCTCCGCCGCCGGCACCGGCGCGGGCGAACTGGTCCGCCGGATCGCCAGCTACGTCCGCGCCGCCGCCCCGCTGGTCATCGGCCCGGCGTCCGAGGAAAAGACCTTCGTCATGGTCCCCGACACCGACGCCGGCCAGACGTACTCGGACGAGGTCCGGGCGTCGGTCAAGAACGTGACGACAGTCCCGGTCCGCGGCACGGACACCGACCTGCTGTTCGTCCGCGAGCAGGGTTGCCTGCGCACAGCCGACCTGTTCCGCCTGCTCGAACCGTGCTGGGAGGCGTACACCGAAGCCGCCGAGAGCGTCGAAGCCAACCCCCACTCCCGCTTCGACGTGACCACCTGGCTGCCGCTCGTCGAGTGACGCCGCCGCGGCCGACTCGGGCTAACAGTCGCCTGCGACGGGGTAATACGAGTCCCGCCCGACCGCGATCATCTGGAACGTGACCGCCTGGCTGCCGCGGAAGTGGTGGATTCAGTGGAAGCGGGTTTCCGCTTACGGTAGCGGCAGGTCTTTCAGCGTGAACGCGATCGGCTTGTGCTGGACGACCCACTCGACGAGGTGCAACTTGGCGATCTTGGGCGGCTTCTGGCCGCCGGCCGGGCGGACGAACTGCAGCGTCAAGCGCACCGCGTTCGGCTCCATGCTCTGGTCCGCGACGCCGTTGAAGCGGAGCACCCGGCCGTCGGCGTCGAACGCCTCGAACCGCTGCTGGACACTGCTCGTCCAGGAGTAGTCGTCGCCGTCGGACTGCTTGCGGCGGACCGTGACGGCGACCGTGGCGGCGTTGTTCTGGACGCCGGTCGGGCCGACTTCCAACAGGTGCGTGCGGCCGGTGAACTTCTGGCCCTGGCTCTTGGCCACGTCCGCGACGACGATCTCGGGCCGCGACTCGGCGAGCACGGCGACCGACAGCTTGACGTGGCACTCTTTGACGTAGTCGGCCTGGCGGGCGACGCGGATCAAGGTGAACGAAGTGCCGCTGGTGTGAGACCGGAAGGCCGGCACCGGAAGGTTCGAGATGGCAACGGGCGGCACCTCGTTCCCAGGAGCGGCGTCTTCTCCGCGCAGTAGCGAGTTCTTCAACTCGTCGGTCGCCCGCACGACGTTCGGCTCGCCGAGTGCGCACAGGCACGCCTTCGGCTCGCCCTGAATCGCGACCCCCACGTTGACGTAGTCCGGTTGGCGCTGCAAGGGGTTCCGCCGGGAGAAGCCGCCGAGGACGGCGTTGCGGTTCGAGCCGATGGTGGTGGCGACGATGCGGAACGGACCGGCATACGCCACGTGCGGGTGGACCTGATCGCCGTCGAAGATTTGCACCGTGCCGTCGGGGTCTTCGACGGTCGAGTTGAGTTGCAGCACGTCGCACAGTTGATCGACGGCCTGGAGGAACGGCGTGCCGGCCCAGTCGAACGTGACGAGCGGCTTGTCGATGGTGGCGTCGAGGCGGAACTTGTACCCGGTCTGCCGGGCGAGTTCGGCGAACACTTCCTTGGCCGGCTTCCGCTCGACCTTCAAGGTGACGCGGCGGGGTTCGCCGAGGCGGTTCGATTCGAGGCGGTCGAGGATGACGTGCAACCGGCGGGCCGCTTCCGGGTCGGCGACCTTGGCGAGCGCCGCCTTCAAGTCCGGGATGGCCGCCTCGCCGGCCTTCCAGAGCGCCGTCCCGGCCCGCTCCCGCACCTGGTAGTCGTCCGCAGCCAGTTGCCCCACGAGCGCCGGGTAGTCCGGGGCCGGGGGTTGAGCGACCGCCGCGTTCGACAAAAATCCAACGGCGAGGAGCGTCGAGAGGCCGCGGAACCCTGGCATGTCGCCTCCGGAATGCGGTTGGGCTGATCGCCGACGCGCGAATTCACCGCCGGCCGTCGCTTCTACGGCTGTTCGGGGCCGCGGGTGCGGTACGGCTTGCCGCCCTGGTATAGCGTCACGCGGCTGTCGTAGTCGGCGGCGTTTTCGGGGGCCGACAGGTCGCGGGCCTTCTGCTGCCAGCGGACCGCGCCGTCGAAGTCGCCGATCTCGGCGCAGGCCGCGGCGAGGGTGTCGAGGAAGCCCGGCTCCTGCCACTCGCTGAGTTCGCACGCCCGCGTCGCGCACTCCTTCGCCTGCCGGCCGTTGCGCACGTCGGGGTCGGGGGCGGTCGCCCAGATCCAGCCGAGTTGGTTGAACGTCGAGGCGCTGCGCGGGTCGCGCTTGAGGGCGTCGAGGTGGTCCTGGACGGCCCGGCCGTACTCGGCCTGCTGGTAGTAGACGGCCGCGCGGAGGTTGTACGTGCCCGGCGTGTCCGGGTTCTGGCGGATGGCGGCGGTGTAGTCGGCGAGCGCCCCGGGGTAGTCCTTCTCGCGGCGGCGGGCCATGCCGCGCAGGCTCAGCGCCCGCGAGTTGGTCGGGGCGAGTTCGAGCACGGCGTCGCAGTCGGCCAGCGCCTCGGCGGTGCGGCCGCGGTCGTACCGGACGGTCGCCCGGGCGAGGTGGGCGATGGCGGCGGTCGGGTTCAGGCGGATCGCCTCGGTCAGGTCGGCCTCGGCGGCCTCCGAGTCGGCGAGTTCGCGGTGCGCCAGGCCCCGCGCCTGGTACGCCCCGGCGTGCGCGGGGTTGAGCCGCAGGGCGGCGTTGGCGTCGGCGATGCAGGCGTTGTAGTTCTCGCAGTCGAGCATCAGTTCGGCGCGGCTCAGGAAGTAGTTGGCCGCGTGGTCGGGGTCGCCCTCGATGGCCCGGGCGTAGTCGGCGACCGCCGCGTCGGTGTCGCCCTGAGCGGCGTAACAGTTGCCGCGCAAGCCGAAGATCGCCTTCCAGCCGTCGTCGAGTTTCAACACGCGGTCGCAGTCGGCGATCGCGGCTTCGTAGGCCCGTTGACGGAAGAGGAGTTCGGCGCGCTCGGCGTACTGCGCCGGGTCGTCGCTCTTGAACTTGATGGCCCGGTCGAGGTCGTTGAGCGCGTCGGTCCGCTGCTCCAGACCCAGGTAGGCGCGGGCGCGGGCGCGGTAGCCGGCGGCCACGTCCGGGCGGAGGGCGATGGCGCGCGTGAAGCACTCGACCGCCTCGCGGAAGTCCCGGGCGTTGAGCTTGTCCTGGCCGCGCTCGAAAATCGACTGCGCGTCGGCGGTGGTCCGGGGCTGGGGCATGGTCGTCCGTCCGGGGCTTAGGGCGGTGGCGTCCGCCCGCTGCGGCATTCTAGCACGCCCGAGGCGGGAAGACAGGCGCGCAGTGCGTATACTGCCCGCTCTCCCCTCTCCCCCCACTGTGTCCCGGGACGTGTGCGATGGCGAAGTTTCCCGCGGCCCTCGTCGGGTTCCTCCTGGCGGCCCCCCTGTTCGCGGCCCTCGCCGACGGCCCGACCGACAACGTCGCCGAGAAGGTCCGGCCGATCCCGCCGAAGGGGGCCGTCGTCCCCGCCGCCGACCGCGAGGCGTTGACCGCCGGCCTCGACGAGTTGACGGCGACGATTGCCGCCGCCGCCGAGGCCCAAAAGGCGAGGCCGTCGCTGCTCGAATTGCTGCCGGACGTGGAGGTTTACGCCAAGGCGGTGCGGTACGCCCTGACCTACGACGAGCTGTACGTCGAGGGCAAGACCCGCAACGACGTGGCCGCCGCGAAGGCAATCCTGGCGAAGGGGATGGAGCGGGCCAAGGAACTCCGCGACGGCAAGCCGACCTGGCCGACGGCGACCGGCCTGGTCGTCCGCGGCTACAAGTCGAAGATCGACGGCAGCGTGCAACCTTACGGCCTGGTCGTGCCCGAAGCGTTCGGCATAAAGTCCGCGCACAAATACCGCGCGGACTTCTGGTGGCACGGCCGCGGCGAGACGCTGACCGAACTCGACTTCATCCGCGGCCGGCAGTCGAGTCCCGGCGAGTTCACCCCGGCCAACGCCTTCGTCGTCCACCCCTACGGCCGGTACTGCAACGCCAACAAGTTCGCCGGCGAGATCGACACCCTCGAAGTGCTCGAACACCTCAAGAAGCACTACCCCATCGACGAGTCACGCCTGGTGGCGCGCGGCTTCAGCATGGGCGGGGCTGCCTGCTGGCAGTTCGCCGTCCACTACCCGACGATGTGGGTGGCCGCCGCGCCGGGGGCCGGCTTCGCCGAGACGCCGGAGTTCCTCAACGTCTTCCAGAACGAGAAGGTCAACCCGACCTGGTATGAGCGCAAACTTTGGCACCTTTACAACTCGTCGGACACCCCGTCGAACCTGTACAACTTGCCGACGGTGGCCTACAGCGGCGAGAACGACAAGCAGAAGCAGGCCGCCGACGTGATGGCCCGCGAGATGGCCACAGTCAAAATGGAGTTGACCCACGTCATCGGGGCCAAGGCGGGGCACAACTACACGCCTGAGGCTAAGCGGATTGTCAACGCCAAGATCGACGCGATCGTCGCCAGGGGCAAGCCGGCCGTGCCCCGAACGGTCATCCTGGAGACGTACACGCTCCGTTACAACAAGGCCGCCTACGTCGAAATCTTGGGGATCAAGAAGCACTGGGAAAAAGCGAAGATCAACGCCACGCTCGTGCCGCCGAACTCCATCACGGTGAACACCGAAAACGTCACGGCCTTCCGCCTGAACTTCGGGCCGGGCGAGTACCCCTTCGACGGGTTCACCTGGACCGTCAACGTCGCGCCGAAACAACTGTTGGAGTCGATCGACTTCGCCGACCCGCCGAGGCGGCAGTCCGACGGCTCGTTCTCGCTGACCTTCGGCGACCCCAACCTCACCGGCCTCGCCAAGCGCCCCGGCCTGCAAGGGCCGATCGACGACGCCTTCATGGACAGCTTCCTGATGGTGCAGCCGACCGGCACGCCGATGAGCGAAGCCCTCGGGGCGTGGACGGAACGGGAGCGGAAGTTCGCCGTGGACCAGTGGCGCAAGCAGTTCCGCGGCGACGCCCCGATGAAGCTCGACACGGCCGTGACCGACGCCGACATTGCCGCCAACAACTTGATCCTCTGGGGCGACCCCAAGAGCAACGCCGTGCTGGCCAAGATCGTCGAGAAACTGCCGCTCAAGGAGTTCACCGACGGCGCGGTCACGGTGATGATCTACCCGAACCCGCTGAACCCCAAGAAGTACGTCGTCCTGAACTCCGGGTTCACCTTCCGCGAGTACGACCAGATCAACAACGCCAGGCAGGTGCCGAAGTTGCCGGACTACGCCGTGATCGACATCACCAGCCCGGTGACGCCGCGGGCCGCCGGGAAAATTCTTCGCGCCGGGTTCTTCGACGAGAAGTGGGAGTTGACGCCGACCGACGGCAAGTAGCCCGGGCGTTGGCGTCCCCCCGACGCACCCCACGATCCCGATTTCTGGAGCGGCACCCCGACCATGATCCTGCTCATCGACAACTACGATTCGTTCACGTACAACCTGGTCCAGCGGTTCGGCGAGTTGGAAGCCCGGCTGCCGATGGAGGTCCGCCGCAACGACCAGATCACGCTCGCCGAAATCGCGGCGCTGGCCCCGACGCACATCGTCATCTCGCCGGGGCCGTGTACGCCGAAGGAAGCCGGCATCTCGAACGACGTCTTGAAGCGGTTCGCGCCGACGGTGCCGATCTTCGGCGTCTGTTTGGGGCACCAGTGCATCGGCCACGTCTTCGGCGGCGAGGTGGTCCGCAACGTCCGGGTGATGCACGGCAAGGTGTCGCCGATCCACCACGACGGCCGGGGGGTCTTCGCCGGCATGTCGAACCCGTTCGACGCGACCCGCTACCACTCGCTCGTCATCGAGCGAGAGACCTGGACCAACCCCGACTTCGAGGTCACCGCCTGGACGGCCGAGGGCGAGATCATGGGCGTCCGGCACAAGACCTGGCCGCTGCACGGCGTCCAGTTCCACCCCGAGAGCTTCCTGACCGTCGAAGGCCCGACGCTGCTGGCGAACTTCCTGGCGATGGCGAAGTGGTGATTCGAGTGATCGTAGCGGGTCGTCGATCCGGTTGAACGCTACGGGATTCGGCCAGGTTTTCGGCTCCGCCGCAGGCGACACTTGTTAGCCCGACGCGCTAGCGAGGGTCGAGCGGTCGAGGGCAAGGTGGCCGTCGATGACCGCACGGCCGACGACCCCCGACATCGTCAACGACCGCTCGACCCTCGCTAGCGCGTCGGGCTAACAAGTGTCGCCTGCGGCGGAGCCTCCCACCCCTGCAAGGCCGCTCTACCGGCGGTTGATCGCGTCGGTGTGGTTCAGCACGGCGAGCGCGGTGACGGTCGCGGCGGCGAGCAGCGGCTTGTCGGCGGCCGCGGCGTTTTTGGCTTCGCCCACGGCGAGGAGCTTGTCGGCGTCGGCGGGGGTCTTCGCGTAAATCGCTTGTTGCTCGGCGAGCAGGGTCGCCAGGATGGCCGCCTCCTTGGCCGTGGGGGCGCGGCTGGTCGCGGTGCGGAACAGCCAGGCGACGCGGGCGTCGGCCGGCTCCTTCAGCATCCGCCCGGCGAGGAGCCGCGCGGCCTCGACGATTTGCGGGTCGTTCAAGAGCGCGAGGGCTTGCAGCGGCGTGCTCGTCGCCTGCCGGCGGGCACTGCAGACGCTCCGGTCGGCGGCGTCGAAGACGGTCAACTGCGGGTGCGGGGCGGTCCGCTTCCAGACCGTGTACAGGCTGCGGCGGTGCAGGCCGTCCCCCTTCGACTGCGGGTACGTCGCGTTCGCCTCGGCCCAAAAGCCGTCGGGCTGGTACGGGTAGACCGACGGCCCGCCGACCGTCTCGACCAACAACCCGGACGCCGCGAGCGCCTGGTCGCGCAACATCTCGGCCGTCAACCGGCGGACGCTGGACCGCGCGAGCAGGTGGTTGAACGGGTCGGCGGCGACCATTGCCGGCGTCGGCCGGGACGACTGGCGGTAGGTGTGCGACAGGGCCATCAGGCGGAGGGTGTGCTGCACGTCCCAGCCGTGATCGACGAAGTCGCGGGCCAGCCAGTCGAGGAGTTCGGTGTGCGTCGGCGGGCTGCCGGTGGTGCCGAAGTTGTCGCTCGTCTCGACGAGGCCGCGGCCGAACATCTGCTGCCACAGCCGGTTGACCGTCACGCGGGCCGTCAACGGGTGGTCGGGCTGCGTCAGCCAGTTCGCCAGGCCGAGGCGGTTCCGCGGGGCGTTCGCCGGGAAGGCCGGCATGACCGCGGGGGTGTCGGGCGTGACGGCGTCGCCGGGGGAATCGTAAGCCCCGCGCTTCAAGATCGCCGCCGGTTTCGGGGCCGGCATCTCCGCCATGACCATCAGGTCGGGGACCGTGCCGAGGAGTTTCGACAGTTCCGCGCGGGCGGCGCGCAGGTCGCTCCGCGCCTTCGCAACACCGGCATCCGCGCCCAGGAGCCAGGCAGCGGCGTCGAGGTCGGCCGGCTTCCCGGCGAGGGTGCGCACCTCATTGGCGGCGAGTTCGCGGGCGTATATGGCGAACTCATCGACGGTGCCGCCCTTCAACCCGGCGTCGCGGAAGCGGTGGCCGACGGCCAGGTCCGGCTCGCCGCCGTAGGTGATGTCGCGCGTCAGGTTGTCCCGCACGGCGTCGGTCGCCTGCGGTTCGCCGTTGACGAAGAGTGTCACCCCGGCGGCGCGGCTGCTGCCGTCGTAGCTGACGGCGAGGTGGACCCACGCGCCGGCCGGGATGGCCGCTTTCGTGCGTGCTTTCAGGGCGTTGCCGGGCCACATGTGGTACAGGCCGAAGGCGACTCGGCCGTCTTCGAGGAGCCAGTCGTAACCCCGGCTGCCGGCGTCGATCGGAGCCTTGCTGTGGTGCGCGATCACCATGCGCGGCAAGTGCTTCTCGACCTTCACCCACAGCGACAGCGCGAACGGATCGTCGCGGGTGAAGTGGCCGACGCCGGGGAAGGTGAACCCGTTGTCGCCGTTCAGTTGCGCCGCCTGTCCGGCGTGCCCCGGCACCGGCTTCGGCGACTCGACCCCGGTCCCCGGCCGCTTGGCATCGACGGCGTTGGCGACGGCGTTCTTGGCCCAGTCGTCGAAGGTGTAGCGCGCCTGCGGCCCGGCCGGCTTGAAGTCCGCCGACCTGCGCGTCTCGAAGCGCTCGCGGCCGGCCTTCACTTCAAGGGCGAGCGCCGCTTCTTTCGCCGCGATCGTGGCCCGAAGGTCGGCGAGCTGTTTGTCCTGGGCGTCGGTCGTCAGCGGCAGCGCGGGGACCGGCATCGCCGACGTGAAGTGCGACGTTTGCCCGGACTCGTCGATGTTCTGGAAGAAGGCGAACAGCGAGTAATAGTCCTTCTGCGTGAGCGGGTCGTACTTGTGGTCGTGGCAGCGGGTACACTCGAAGGTCATGCCCAGGAACGCCGTGCCCATCGTGTTCACGCGGTCGGCGACATACGCGACGCGGAACTCCTCCTCGACGACCCCGCCCTCCTCGTTCTGCATGTGCAGCCGGTTGAACGCCGTGGCGACGCGCTGCGGCTTGGTCGGGTTCGGCAGTAGGTCGCCGGCGAGTTGCTCCGTCAGGAACTGGTCGAACGGCTGGTTGCGGTTGAAGCCGGCGAGGACGTAGTCGCGGTACGGCCAGAGGGCCAACATGCGGTCGGCCTGGTAGCCGTGCGTGTCGGCGTAGCGGGCCAGGTCGAGCCAGTCGCTGGCCATCCGCTCGCCGTAGCGCGGGCTGCGCAACAGCCGGTCGAGGACGGCGTCGTAAGCCTTCGGCGAGGCGTCCTTGGCGAAGGCGTCGAGGTCGCCGGTCGTCGGCGGCAGGCCGGTCAGGTCGAACGTGACGCGGCGCAGCCAGGCGTCCTTGCCCGCGTCGGCCGACGGGGTCAGCTTCTCTTTCGTCAGCCGGGCCATGACGAACTGGTCGATCGCCCCGTGCGGCGACGGGTGCCCGGCGGCCGGGACCGGCACGACCTTGGCCGGCGGCGTGAACGCCCAGTGTTGGCCCCACTTCGCCCCCTGATCGACCCAGGCTTTGAGCGTCTGCCGTTGGGCCGGGGTCAGCTTGCGGCTCGAGTCCGGCGGCGGCATCACTTCGTCCGCGTCGTCGCTAAAGATGCGGCGGACGACCTCGCTCTCGCCGCTCTTACCGGGCACCAGGGTCGTCACGCCCTTTTTGGTGCGGAACGCCCCCTCCTTCGTGTCGAGGCGCAGGCCGGCCGACCGCTTGGCGGCGTCGGGGCCGTGGCAGTGGAAGCAGTTTTCCGAAAGCAGCGGCAGCACGTCCCGCGCGAAATCGACCTCGGCGGCCCGCAGCGGTACGGCCGTGAATAGCAGCGCGACGACGGCCAGGCGGAGTGCGGGCATGGGGGGCGTCTCAACGGGAAGAGCGTCTCGGCGGGAGTTCCGTTATGATACCGCCACGCGCCCCCCTCCGCCAGCGAGTCCGCCCATGACCCTCTCCCCGCTGCTCTGCGTCGCCTGCTTCGCCCTGGCCCAAGCCCCCGCCGTGCCGAAGTTGCGGGCCGTCAAGGGCGAGACCGACATCGCCTTCTACGCCGGCGACCAGCTCGTCACGAAGTACGTCTTCGGCGGCACCGTCCAGAACGAAAAGGGCACCGGCACGAAGCCGCTGGCGAAGCCGTACTTCTACCCGCTGGTCGCGCCGAACGGCGTGAGCCTGACGCGCGACTGGCCGATGAAGCGCGGCAACCCCGGCGAGACGACCGACCACTACCACCAGAAATCGGCGTGGTTCTGCCACGGCGACGTGATCCCCGACGGCATCGAGTTAAAGACGCGCGCGGCCGACAAGCACGTCCAGGGCGTCGATTTCTGGAGCGAGCAACCCGGCCACGGCCGGATCGTCTGCGTGAAGGTCGGCGAACCGGTGGCGTCGAAGGACGGCGGTATCACGGTCACGACCTCGAACGAGTGGCGCACCCCGGACGGTGAGGTGGTCCTCGAAGAAGGGCGGGCCGTGACTCTGTTGGCGACCGCGGACGGCTACTTCCTCGGCATCGGCTCAATCCTCCGTACGCCTTGCGGCGTGACCTTCGGGGACACCAAGGAGGGCGCGTTCGGCGTGCGCATCCGCGACGACTTCGCCCTGACGCACAAGGGCGGCACGGGCATCGTCACGTCGTCCGACGGTAAGTCGGCCAAGGCCGGGGCGAAGGACAGCCTGCCGCTGTGGGGCCAACTGGCGACATGGCACGATTATACCGGCACGATCGACGGCAAGACGGCCGGGCTGACCGTCTACGAATCGGCTCAGAACTCACAAAAGGCTGCCTGGCACACCCGCGCCTACGGGCTGATGGCCGCGAACCCGTTCGGCCGCGCGAAGTCGGGCTTCCCCGGTCGCAAGCGGCAGGAGGACCTCGTCACGCTCGCCAAGGGCGAGACGCTGACGTTGGCGTACACGATGATGCTGCACGACGGGCCGGCGATGTTACCCGAGTGATGCCGGGCTTACTCCGGCGGGGTGCCGGGGGTCGGCGGGGCGATCAGGTCGTGCAGCGGGACGAAGGCGTTGTGCCGGAGCCAGCGGACGAGGCGGCGGAGTGCCCAGAACACGACCGCGCCAACGGCGAGGTAGATCGGCAGGAACGGCGCGACCTCGACGACCCACAGCACGAACGCCTTCGCACTCCGGACGAGCGAGTTCCACGACGCCGTGAAGCGGGTGTCGATCTGCTCGCCGAAGGTCGCCGCGGCGGTCGGCGTCTCGGGCGTGTACGGCACTTCTTCGCGGGCTTGCAGCGTGATCGTCGAGAGGGCGGTCACCAGGCCCAGGTACTTCAAGCGGCCCTCGGCCCGTTCGATCTCGCCGCGGACGATCTTGATGTGCTCGCGGATTTTCAGGATGTCGTCGAGCCGGATGGCCGTGTCCTTGAGCAGCTTGTTCAGCGTCTCCTCCTCGGCCTTGAAGTTCTTGACGCGGGCCGTCAGGTCCACGAACTCCTCGGTCACGTCTTGGGAGTCCGAAGCGTTCCGGACCGGCTGCCCCAAAGCGACGAGCCGGGCCACGGCGGCGCGGTAGTCGGCGACCGGCACCTTGAGCGTCCAGGTGGCAGTGCGGCTGCGGCCGGCCTGCCCGGTCACGTCGCTCTTGGCCACGTAGCCCTTGAAGTCCGCGACGACCTTCTCGACCTGTGGCTGAATCGCCTCGACGTTGGTCACGAGCAGTTCTATCGACGCGGAGTAAATGATCTTCCGCTCGACCGCCGGCTCGTCGGGTTTCGCCCCGGCGGCGACCGGCGCACCGTCTCTGGCCGCGGGAGGTGCCCGGTCGGCGGCGCGGTCGAGTTTGTGCGCCACCTCGGAGAACGTACTCCCGCTGCTCGTTTTCGGACTATCGCCGCATCCGACGAGCAGGGTAAGTGCGAGGATCGGGATGAGGCGGATCATAGTTCGGCCCAGCGGGGAGATGTGGTCGCCAGTAGTACGACGCCTAGACGACGACTTTATTCCGCGGCTCCGCCGCAGGCGCGGCGAGCGGCCCACGTGAGTGGGCTGTTCCAACCTGCCCAGACGAGACACGACCTGCGGGAAGTTTCGGGCGCTCGACCGGGGTCGTCACGCGCATTCCGGGCTGGAACAGCCCACTCACGTGGGCCGCTCGCCAAGAGTCGCCTGCGGCGGAGCATCAAAACGTCCCCGGCTCCGCCCCATGCGGAAGACCACCCGCGCCAACGTCCGCCCCAGAGTCGGTTTTGGGGGGACAAGGTTCTCAGCCGTTGGTTGTTGACGCGCTCCCGAAGGGAGCGGACACTGTCGAAATTGGAAGTGGCGGACGGCTCCCGTCGAGTACAACGTTTCGCTGTGTGAGTTGGAAGCGTTAGCCGGAGTGGGTAGAAATCGTTCTATCCACAATTCGTTCGGCGTTGGAAGCCCAGAGCTGGCAGAGGCGTGATGACCGACCCACTCGCTGACTTTGGCTGGCCGACGCTGGCCGAGCAGTACGACGCTCGCTGCCGGGGCTTCGACCGCGGCTCGGTCCACTTGGCTGTGTTTGGTGCGAACCGCCCAGTAGACGACCGCGCACTCTACCACCTCTTGGCCCGGCACTACGCCCCGGCAAACCTGCAGGCCCACGCGGATCCCGGCGGCCTGTTTGAGTCGCTACTTTATTGGAAGTATTACTCCCAGGGGACGGCCGACCGGAACATCGCGCTGTTCGGGGTGCCCGGCAGCGACAACCGTGAGCGATCCGTCGCCGGCCTGCGCCGACTGCTCTCGGCCCTGCCGGCGACGCTCGACCGAACCATGGACTCCGTCGTCCGGCTGGTGCGCGACCTCTCGGCGCACGACATCCCTTGCATGGGCAATACCGCCCTACCGACGAAGACGACGCTGCTGCACTTCGTATACCCACACGTCGTTCCCATCTTCGACAAGCAGGTGCTCAAGGCCGTTGGGGAGCCGGGTAAAGGTAACCACAGCTACCCGGTGCTGCGGCGGTATCTACCGTTCGCCTGGGAACTGTCTGACCGCTACGACTTGCATGCGACCTCCAGGCGGGGCGAGTCGTCGCTCCGCGCGGTCGATATGGCGCTGTGGGTGCTCCGTACTCCGGTGGCGGTGTAAGCGCCGAACAAGGCGCCACACCTGACCCGGCGGGCCTGTAGGCTTTCTGGCGGGTCGCGGTACCGGCGCTAACCCGAGCAGACCTCCCCGACCACGGTCGAGTTGTTCGACCGGCAACCTGTCGAAGTCGATGCGCATCAAGGTCAACGAGCAGACCTCCCCGACCACGGTCGAGTTGTTCGACGCACTGTTAGTCGGCGTAGGTACGACACTCCGACCGCGACTTTATTCCTCCCGTGTCCGTCCCGGCCTGTCACAGGTACGACGCCTCGGCGGCGACTTTGTTCCCCGCCCTGGGGACGCGGTTGGTCGCGGTCGTCAGGGCGGCGGTCCGCCCGACCATGTCGTGAGGCATCTGCTCGGGGCGGAAGCGCCACGTCCAGTTGCCGGCCCCGACGCCGGGGACGTTCATCCGCGCCTCGGCCCCCAGGTGCAGCAGGTCTTGCATCGGGACGATTGCCAGCTTCGCGGTCGAACCCCAGGCCAGGCGGAGCAGGGCGTCGGCCGGGTCGGTCACGGCGTGGCCCAGGTACTCGCCGAGTTGCCACCGCTCGGCGTCGGTGAGCGAGGCGTACCAGCCGTTCGTCGTGTCGTTGTCGTGCGTGCCGGTGTACACGACCGACAGCGGCTCGAAGTTGTGCGGCCAGTACAGGTTGCCCGGGTCGCCGAGCATGAAGTGCAGGACGCGCATCCCGGGCAGGCCGTAGGCCTCGCGGAGTTCGGTCACGTCCGGGGTGATCAGGCCGAGGTCCTCGGCGATGATCGGCAGGTGCTCGCCGAAGGCCGCGCGGAAGGCGTCGAACAGCTTGTGCCGCGGCCCCTCGACCCACTTGCCGTTCAGCGCCGTCGGCTCGCCGGCGGGAATGTTCCAGGCGGCGGCGAACCCGCGGAAGTGGTCGAGGCGGATCAGATCGACCTGGCGGAAGTTCCGCTTCAGCCGGGCGACCCACCAGCCGAACCCGGTCGCCGCCATCGCCTTCCAGTCGTACAGCGGGTTGCCCCAGTGCTGGCCCGTCGGGCTGAAGTAGTCGGGCGGCACCCCGGCGACGACGATCGGCTTGCGGTCCGCGTCGAGCAGGTACTCGCCGGGGTTGGCCCACACGTCCGCCGAGTCCAGGGCCACGAAAATCGGCGCGTCGCCGATGATCTTGACGCCGTGGGCGGCCGCGTACTCTTTGAGCGCCGACCACTGCCGGTCGAACAGGAACTGCCCGAACCGGTGCATGCCGATCTCGTCGCCGACCGACGCCTCAATGGCGGCCACGGCGACCGGGTCGCGCTCGCGCAGGTCGCGCGGCCAGTCGGCCAGGCCCGCGCCGCCGAGCGCGTCCCGGATGGCGGTGTAACTGGCGTAGTCGTGCAGCCAACTCGCCTCCCGGGCGTGGTAGGCATCGACTTCCATCCGCAGCGCCGGCCCGCCGACGCCGCCCTTGAACCGGCCCCACGCCTCGCGCAGCACCGCCTGCTTGAACGGGATGACCCGCTCGTACTCGACGCGGTCCGGGTTGAAGTGGTGCTCCGCGCCGAAGCCGTCCGGCAGGAGGCCGTCGCGCTGCAAGAGTTCGGGGCTGAGGAGCGTAATACTTCCGGCGAACGCGGAGAACGACTGGTACGGCGAGTTGCCCGCGCCCGTCGGCCCGAGGGGGAGGATTTGCCACCACGACTGCTTCATCGCTTCGAGCGTGAGCACCCAGCGGTAGGCTTCCGGGCCGAGGTCGCCGACGCCGTAGGGGCCGGGCAGGCTGGTCGGGTGCAGAAGAACGCCCGCGGACCGGGGGACAAACTTCGTCGTCGGCATAAACCACTCGGTTGCGGGGTCGGGGGCGTCGCGGTCGGAGTCGTGCCGACTTTGTTAGCAGATGGGGTGCCGATGGCCGCAGAGAATCCGCCGCGCGAGTTGGTCGAAGGCCGGGACTATTACCTGGACGCCGGCCGGTGGGTCTTCACGGAAGCGTACCACCGCGCCCGGGGAACCTGCTGCGAGAGCGGCTGCCGGCACTGCCCGTGGGGCTTCCGCAAGCCCGGGGACGCGCCGCCGACCGCGAGCCCGCCGCGCGACCGGCCGGCCTGAGCGCCGGCGGCCTCGCTCTCATCAAGTTTTCCCGAACCGGGCCGGTCCGCGGACGTGGTCGCGGGGTTACAACTCCGGGGCGACGACGTTTCGGAGGGCGAGTCATGCGGTACGTGCGGGCGATCATGCTGGTGCTCCTGGCGGCCGGGGTCACGGGCGCGGCCCTCACCGGGGCACCGGTGGCGGACGAACCGAAGACGCAATTGAAGAAGGCGGCGCTGCAGAAGTTGAAGGCCGCGGCGGCGAAGAAGACCGCCGACGCCGGCAAGCCCGGGGAAAAAGTCGTCACCCTGCCGACCGAGGCCAAGGTCGCCAAGCCGCTGCCGGCGGTCCTCGCCCCGGCCGCGGTGGTCCGGCAAATCGACGCGCTGATCGACGCCAAACTCGCCGCCGAGAAGGTGACCGCGTCCCCGCAAACGGGCGACGCCGAGTTCCTCCGCCGCGCTTCGCTCGACCTGACCGGCGTCATCCCCACGGCCGACGCCGCCCGCGCCTTCCTGGACGACCGCGACCCGGCCAAGCGGGCCAAGCTGATCGACCAACTGCTCGCCGCCGACGGCTACGGCGGCCACCTCGCCGACCTGTGGACCGCCAAGCTGTACTTGAAGGATTCGGACAACCGCTTCGTGGCCAAGGAGCCGCTGCACAAGTGGCTCGCCGAGGAGTTCAACAAGAACACGCCGTGGGACGCGCTGGTCACGAAGCTCGTGACCGCGACCGGGACCGCCGAGGACAACCCGGCCGTCACCTTCTTCATGGCCAACCGCAGCGTGGACAAGCTGACGGACGCCGTCGGCACGCACTTCCTCGGCCAGAGCGTGTCGTGCGCCCAGTGCCACAACCACCCGTTCACGGCGATGAAGCAGACGGAGTACTGGGGCCTGGCGGCGTTCTTTAGCAAGGTGAACACCCCCCGGCCGCGCAACGCGATGATGGCCGGGGACAACGCCAAGCTGGCCGTCACCGAAGGGACCGCGGCGTCCCGGTCGAAGGACTTCTTCCCCGAATCGACGCTCAAGGTCGCCCCGCACGTCCTGGACGGCACGCCGGTCAAGGTGACCGCGAGCGAGCCGTACCGCCCGGCCCTGGCCAAGTGGCTGACCGCCGCGGACAACGCCGACTTCGCGCGGGCGACGGTGAACCGCACCTGGGCGCTGCTCTTCGGGCACGGCCTG
This sequence comes from Fimbriiglobus sp., assembly GCA_043745465.1. Classification (GTDB taxonomy): domain Bacteria; phylum Planctomycetota; class Planctomycetia; order Gemmatales; family Gemmataceae; genus Fimbriiglobus. The sequence continues at coordinate 13,192 of JAYTSV010000050.1, read as the reverse complement.
GTCAACCCGGTCGAGGACATGCACGAGGGCAACCCGGCGTCGCACCCCGAACTCCTCGACCTGCTCGCCGGCCAGTTCGCCGCCGCGAAGTTCGACCTCAAGTACCTGACCCGTACCTTGATGCTGACGAACGCCTACCAGCGGTCCAGCAAGCCGACCGCCGGGAACGCCGCCGCCGCGACGCTGGTCGGCCACGCCACGATGAAGGTGATGATCCCCGAGCAACTGTACGACAGCCTGCAACTCCTCCAGGCCCGCGCCGGCAGCCCGGCCGGGCCGCGCGAAAAGGGCGCACAAGGCCCGTTGAAGGGCCGGCCGAACGCCAACGGCCGGGACGGGTTCGTCGCCTTCTTCCTGGCCGGGGCCGACAAGCCGAACGCCGCCGAGTACGAGGCCGGCATCCCGCAAGCCCTCCGGCTGATGAACTCCCGCCAGACGCTCGGCAACAACCCCGGGGCCGTGCGGTCCTTCGCCAAGCCCGGCGCGAAGCCGACCGACACCCTCGAAGAGATGTACCTCGCCACCTTGAGCCGCCGGCCGACGCCCGACGAGACGACCATGATGCTGGCGTACCTCAAGGACGGCGGCCCGACCGGACTGGCCGACGTGCTCTGGGTGCTGACCAACACCAGCGAGTTCGTCCTGATCCGGTAAGTGAAGAAACCTCACCCCCCCGGCCCCCTCTCCGAAACGGAGAGGGGGAGCAAGCGTGTTCCGGCCAACGATTACAACTCACTTGCTCCCCTCTCCGCGTCGGAGAGGGGCCGGGGGTGAGGTCTCTTCAACACTCGGAGCCACGACCATGACCCTTCTTGACGCCACCCGCCGGGACTTCTTGCAGCTTTCCGCCCTCGGCGCGGGGGTCGGCGTCTCGACGCTGGCCGCGTCGGGGTGGATGAACGTGCTCGCCCAGGAGGCGGCCAAGACGCCGGCCGCGGGCAAGGCGAAGTCGTGCATCCTGCTCTGGATGGACGGCGGGCCGTCCCACAAGGACACGTTCGACCTGAAGCCCGACAGCAAGGGCGCGGGCGACTTCAAGCCGGTCTCGACCTCGGCCCCCGGCGTGCAGATCAGCGAACACTTCGGCAAACTCGCCAAGTGGATGCACACCGGCACCGTCGTCCGCGGCATGACCAGCCCGGAAGGCGCGCACCCGCGGGCCAAGTACAACCTGCACACCGGCTACCGCGAGGGCCAGGGCGGCATCAGCTACCCCAGCGTCGGCTCGATCGTGGCGATGGAGAAGGGCAACCCGGACGCCAGCGTGCCCAACTTCGTCAGCGTGGGCAACCGCGGGTACGGCTCGGGCTTCCTCGGGCCGAAGTTCCACCCGCTCATCGTCACCAACCCCGACCGCGGCGTCGAAGACCTCAAGTCGATCGTCGCCGAGACGCAGCAGGCCAAGCGGCTCGGGCTGCTCGACCAGATGGAAAAGGCCTTCTACCACGACTACCAGGCCGGGGCCATCACCGACCACGCGACCGCCTACCAGCGGGCCGTCACGCTCATGAAGTCGAAGGAGGCCAAGGCGTTCGACCTGGCCGCCGAGGACGCGCCGACCAAGGCCCGGTACGGCTCCGGCAACTTCGCCAGCGGCGTGCTCATGGCCCGCCGGCTCGTCGAAGTCGGCGTGCCGTTCGTCGAAGTCTTCCTGGGCGGCTGGGACACCCACCTCGACAACTTCGCCAAGGTGAAAAGCCTCTCCGGCCAGGTCGACGCCGCCGTGTCCGCGCTGCTCGAAGACTTGAAGCAGCGCGGCCTGCTCGACAGCACTCTCGTCGTCTGGATGGGCGAGTTCGGCCGCACCCCGAACATCAACACGAAGGGCGACAAGCCGGGCCGCGACCACTACCCCAAGGCCTGGAGCCTCGCCATGTTCGGCGGCGGACTGCGCGGCGGCAGCGTCGTCGGCAAGACCGACAAGGAGGGCGCGACCGTCGTCGAACGGCCCGTCACCCCGGCCGACTTCCTCGGCACCGTGTGCGAACTCATGGGCGTCGATCACACCAAGAAGAACGACACGCCCAACGGCCGGCCCATCGCCCTCGTCGATAAGCCCAAGCCGTTCACGAAGGACGTGGTCTGAGCGAGAAAACCGATTTCGCTATAAAGGGCACGGCCACGTCACCCTCCGATCTGGAGACCGAAGATGCCCGTTCCCGTCGTGATTGCCACCTGGCCGTTCGGTAAGCTGGCCGTCGATGTCGCGCTGCCGATGGTCGCCGCCGGAAAGCCGGTCCTGGACGCGGTCATTGCCGGGGCGCAGGCGGTCGAGAACGACCCGGCCATCCACTCCGTCGGCTTCGGCAGCCTGCCCGACCGCATCGGCCGGCTCACCCTGGACTCGTGCGTCATGGACGGCAAGACGCTCTCCTGCGGGGCCGTCGCCGGGCTGGAGCACATCCGCAGCGCGTCCGGCGTCGCCCGGCTCGTCATGGACAAGACGCCGCACGTGCTGTTGGTCGGTGAGGGGGCGAAGTGGTTCGCGCTCAAGCACGGCTACGAACTCGAGATGCCGCACACCCTCGACGGCATCCGCGAGTGGTTCGAGAAGCACCCCAAGGCGTTGAAGAAGGCCGACAAGGAGGGCAAGCCCCGGGCCGCCTTCCAGGGGCCGGACGACCTGTCGCTCCCCGTCGCCGAGGACAACCACGACACCGTGACCGTGCTCGGCGTCAACGCCGAAGGCCGGCTCGGCGGGGTCTGCACGACCTCCGGGCTGGCGTACAAGCTGCCCGGCCGCGTCGGCGACTCGCCGATCATCGGCGCGGGCCTGTACGTCGACGACGAGGCCGGCGCGGCCGGGGCGACCGGCGTCGGCGAGGAGGTCATCCGCATCGGCGGCAGCCTGTACGTCGTCGAGCAGATGCGCGCCGGCAAGACCCCGCAAGAGGCGTGCGAACTGGCCGTGAAGCGCATCCACCGCGTGGCCGTCCGCCGCGGCGTCCACCCGCCGATGGTCGCCTTCCTGGCGCTGAACCCCAAGGGCGAAGTCGGAGCCGCCGCGACCGAGCAGTCGAAGTTCGTCTACGCCGTGGGCCGCGCCGGCAAGGTCGAGATGCGCACGGCGAAGGAGCTTGGCCCGGAGGCATAAAAATAATCACAACAATATATTACAACTGGATTATTACTTTGCTCTAAGTGAGTACTCCCTACAGATGTCAGCGAGCTTAAGATTTGTTAATTCCTCACGCAATCTATCGAGTGCTTGCTGGCTGTACAACTTGAACGCTGATTTCCCGTGGCAAATAACTCTAAAGTACTCTGGATTATTCTTGATATCAAGTTTCCACACAAGCGCCTGAGCCTGGTGAGAACTGACGTTTAGTAATTCTCCTAGCTTGTTAATGCCGAAGCAGTACATGTCCGAGGCTATGATTTTCTTGACAGTTAGTGTGGCATCCGGATTTTCTCCGGGTCGTGTAATGAATACGGGAAGACCATCATGCTTTTGAATAGTTAGTGACACGTTCACGCCAGTGCCATCGACAGTCATTTTCAACTGCGCGATACCAGAGAATACGTCGCCCCAGTTTGTCGAATTAACGATGATTCTCTGAGCCGCAGCCAAATCGTCTGCGGGAACTTGCGTAGGTTTCCCCTCGACTGCGAGGTTCATTGCCATCAAGCTGCGTAGTTTTGCCTCGGCGGATATAATATCGTTCTGCCTGCCGCGCTTAAGCAGTTTCTTCAGTTCAGCAAATTCCTCGTCCATAATAATACATATGCTCTCGGGTGGCGAGGTCGAGAGCGGCAGAACTCGTCTGGGCAGGCGTTCAGACAAAGATACCGCGAATAGTCTCGCAAACAAAGAGGCAAACAACGTGACAGTACTTTGCGATACAGTGTAGAGCAACTGCTCCGATATTTCGACAAAGTAATGCTGCGCCTGGTCGCGGAAGCCGTTTAAAACGCGGATCGGAATACACTCCGCAGCGGACATGAAACTTAGCTTGCCATCATCAACTGCTTTGTTTAGACACGACTCTAGCGAGTAAGCGTAGCCTGAAGTTGTGTCTCGTATACTGCATCCACGATGTAACAATCCTGCTTTCAGTAGCATTTCACAAGCGTGCAGAAGCGACATAAGCACTGCTGCTGGCCTGCCAACATCCGAAGTATTGTTAAAGTCATTCAATCCCTTGGTTAGTGAAGCTACAGATTGCTCAATCATTCGAGCTGTGTCTAATCGCATTTGTTGTTTGCACAATCCACACACTGCTCGCCAGAAGTCCATGTCTGACAACTTCTGGCTAGATGAGTGATTGAACTGCTTTCTGATATTGTCAAAATTGGCAGTATATGGTAGTGCGTCTCTTTCACCTAAGCGCCCAACGAGTAGCAGGCGAAGTATGTCACTTTGCTGATGCGTTAGTATTGGTGCGGGCGATCCCCTTTTCTTGCCTCTTTGGCCTCCCCTTTTGCATAAGTTCGATAGCAATCGCCAGAACTGCTGACGAGTGACTTTGTGAGGCTCTGATCCAGCATACTCAATGAATATCTGCTCGAACTCTTCTGAGTAGGGTAGAGCATCCCTGCTTAGTACAATCGCTCCTAACACCGACTGAATGTGCTTTTTTGCGGAAGCTGTATCTGTTGACATAATTGCTGTCAATTTGCTTGAGATGGTGTTTGATTTGGCATAATATACTGCTAGCCGACGCCGACGCTCAGTCTGTTGGCTGGGCTGCCCGTGGTGGCGCGACGACTGGAATAATACTAACCAATCGCTCGGGGGATGACAACTGCATCCGAAATGATTGTTAGTCAAGTCCTAATCGCTGCACTCACGAATCGCTGCTCGTGCTTGACGCCTGCACTAACCGCGACGTATTTGCCACGGATTGACCGCAGTTCCCTGTCCGCGTCCGGCACGCCGTCTGTACAATGCCGTTAGCCCTGACCCCGCGGTCGGGGCGTGTTTTTGGCGCGGCTTGTGAAGACTTTCACTTGCCGGCGGTTAGCCTGGGCCTGCGAACGCCGTTTGGAGATGTCTCGCGTGCCGATCCCGGTCATGACTCCCGCCGGGCTGGAGGCGGCGTTCGACCTGAGCGCCTACTACCCGGCCCTGATCTACGCCCTTGTCATCGTCGGCATGGCCGTCGGCATCGTCGCCGCGTCGCACGTCCCGTTCCTCAAGCCGAGCAACAAGACGCGCGTCAAGCAGATGACCTACGAGTCCGGCATGGACCCCATCGGCAACGCCCGCATGCAGTTCGACGTGAAGTTCTACCTGATCGCCATCCTGTTCCTCGTCTTCGACGTGGAACTGCTGTTCCTCTACCCGTGGGCGGTCGTCGCCTACGGGGCCGACGGCACCGACTCGGCCTGGCGCGCGGCGTTCGGCCCGGTGGTGTTCGCCGAAATCCTGATCTTCCTCGCCACGCTGGGCATCGCCTACGCCTACGCCTGGCGCAAAGGGGTGTTCCAGTGGCGCTGAAACTCGACGACAACGTCTTCGTCACCCAGCTCGACTCCCTGGCGTCGTGGGTCCGCAAGCACAGCCTCTGGCCGATGCCGTTCGCCACCGCGTGTTGCGGCATCGAACTCATGGCGACGGCGAGCAGCCGGTACGACATCGCCCGCTTCGGCTCCGAGGCGATGCGCTTCAGCCCCCGGCAGTGCGACGTGATGATCGTCGCCGGGCGGGTCGTCATGAAAATGGTGCCGGTCATGCAGCGCATCTGGCAGCAGATGGCCGAGCCGAAGTGGTGCATCAGCATGGGGGCGTGCGCCTCGACCGGCGGCGTCTTCGACACTTACGCCGTGGTTCAGGGGATCGACCGCTTCATCCCGGTGGACGTGTACGTGCCGGGGTGCCCGCCGCGGCCGGAGCAGTTGATCCGCGCCGTGCTCGACTTGCAGGAAAAGATTCAGGCGACCGGCACGATCAACGCCCGGGAGTTCGCCCGCCGGACGACCCACGAAGGCCCGGCCCCGCTCGCGGCCCAACTCGACCCGCGCGAACTGGTCGTCGCCCCGGGGGACTTCCGCACCGGCAACCGCGTCTCGACCAAGAAAGCCGGGGCCGTTTAAGTGACCACCCTCGACCTGCTGACCGCGAAGTTCCCCGACGGCACTTTTACGACGAGTGCGTTCCTCGACAACCACCGCGTCGTCCTGGCCGGCGACCAGGCCGAAGGCGTGCTGTTCGAGATGATGACGGCGCTCAAGGCCGCCGGCTTCGACATGCTCTGCGACCTCGGCGGCATCGACTACCTGACCTACCCCGGCGCGACCGACCGGTACGCCGTCGTCTACGCGCTGACCAACACGGCCAGCGGCGAGCGTCTGTTCGTCAAGGCGTACACCAACGACCCCGAGCCGTCGTTGCCGTCGGTGGTGAGCCTGTGGAAGTCGGCCGACTGGATGGAGCGCGAAGTCTACGACATGTTCGGCGTGACCTTCCCCGGCCACCCCGACCTCCGCCGCATCCTTCTGCCGAGCGAGTTCACCAGCCACCCGCTGCGCAAAGACTACCCCCTGCGCGGGTACGGCGAGCGGCACAACTTCCCCGTGGTGACGCGGGCGGAGAGCTAAAACGAAGAAGTTCACCGCAGAGGGCACATGAGGGCGCGGAGAAAGGCAATTGGAGAGTTGGCTCATCTGAGTTGAACAATACTCAAATGTACAGTTTCTATCGGTTGTCTTAAGGTATTCGGTCATGGCTGCTTCGGCTGAGGAATTAAATTGGCTGTCGGAGTCGATTATTGGTGCCGGGATTGCGGTCCATCGCGAGTTGGGGCCGGGGTTGTTGGAGAGTGCTTACGAGGCGTGTTTGGAGTTCGAGTTGCGGGACCGGGGCCACGAAGTCGCGCGTCAGTTGCCACTGCCTGTGGTTTACCGCTCCGTCACCGTGGACGCCGGGTTCCGAATCGATCAGCTCGTGAATCGACTGGTGATTGTCGATTTGAAAGCGATCGAACGCTTCGACAAGATTCACGAAGCCCAAATGCACACCTACCTTCGACTGACCGGCCTCACTTTGGGACTCCTGATGAACTTCAACACGGTCCGACTCACGGACGGCATCAAACGTATCGTACGGAACTTCCCGCAAGGCTAACTCTCCGATTGTCTTTCTCCGCGCCCTCATGTGCCCTCTGCGGTGAATCGTTTTAGGGGTCCAAGACCATGCCATTGACCGCACTTGACCCGTTGGCCGACGCGGGCACGGACCAAGAATACCACTACACGCTCAACTTCGGGCCGCAGCACCCGGCCACGCACACGACCTTGCGGCTCATCCTCACGCTCGACGGCGAGACCATCGTCAAGGCCGTGCCGGACATCGGGTTCTTGCACTCCGGGTTCGAGAAGCTGGGCGAAGACCTCGACTTCAATCAGTACGTGACGATCGTGGACCGGATGAATTACATCTCGCCGGTCGCCAACGAGATTGCCTGGCACCACACCGTCGAGAAATTGCTGAAGATTCAGTTGACGCCGCGCTGCGTTTACATTCGCACGATCCTGGCGGAACTCGCGCGCATCTCGGACCACCTGTTGTGCGTCGGGGCGGCAGCCCTGGACCTCGGCGGGTTGACGGCGTTCTTGTACGCGTTCAACGCCCGCGAGAAGATTTACAACATCATCGAAGGCGCTTCTGGGCAGCGCTTCCACCCGAGTTACACGCGCGTCGGCGGGCTGATGGCCGACGTGTCGGAGACGTTCGTCGAGCAGGTCCGCGACTTCGCCAAGGGCTTCCCCAAAGTCCATGCGGACGTGCGGCGGATGCTCAACAAGAACAAGATTTTCGTGGACCGCACTAAGGGCGTCGGCGTGCTGACGCGCGAGGAAGCGATCAACATGGGCTGCACCGGCCCGGTCGCCCGCGCCGCCGGGGTGACCCGCGACCTGCGTAAGGACGAGCCGTACCTGGCTTACAAGGAGCTTTCCGGCAGCTTCCAGATGGTCTGCGCCAAAGGCGGCGACTGTTACAGCCGGTATCTCGTCCGCATGGACGAAATGTTAGAGAGCGTCAAGATCGTCGCGGCAGCCATTGAGAACCTGCCGTCGGGGCCGGTGAACGTTTCGCTCGACGACAAGTTGACGATCCCGGACAAGTCGGCCACGTACCGCAGTATCGAAGGGTTGATCCAACACTTCGAGCTGTTCATGTGGAACCGCCGGTTCGAGACGCCCGTCGAAGAGGTGTACGGGGCGAACGAGACGGCCAACGGCGAACTCGGCTTCTACCTCGTGGCCGACGGCGGCGGCAAGGCCTTCCGCGCCCGCACCCGGCCGCCGAGTTTCATCCACTTCGCCTGCTTCCCGCACCTGATCGAGGGCCACCAAATCTCGGACCTGCCGGCCGTCCTGGGAAGCCTGAACATCATCGCGGCGGAGCTGGACCGGTGAGTGACGCCCGAGTGTATGCGCTGATCGTTGAACATCGCGAGATTGATGGAGACAAACTTTTGGAACTTCGCCGCACCCTTGAAGGTTTTGGCTTCCGCTGGCAGTACGGCAGTCTGCATTTCGGCGGGGCGACGGTGAACGCGGTGACGTGCGTGATGGCCGCGCTGGAGTTGGGCCGAACGCTGCCGTGGTTCGCGGCGTCGGTCCGGGACATCCGCATGTTGCGGATCGAAGAGAACAACGATTTGATGCCAGCGGTTCAGCAAGCGGCCGAGAACGCCTGACACGGAGTGGACGGATGCCAGTTTTGAGCGAGCGGATTCGATCCGAGATTACCTCGTTGCTCCCGAAGTACCCGCGGAAGCAGGCGGTGACGTTGCCGGCGCTGCACCTCGTCCACGACGAGATGCGGTACGTGTCGTCGGAGGCGATCGTCGAGATCGCGGAGATGCTCGACCTACACCCCTCGGAGGTGCAGGACACGATGACCTTCTACGCCTTCTTCAAGGACCGCGAACCGGACAAACTGGGGACGGATCGCGTTTGGGTGTGCCGCGGCTTGGCGTGCATGTTGCGCGGGGCCTACGAGTTGATCGAGCACTGCGAACACAAGCTGAACGTCCAGTGCGGCGAGCGGACCGCCGACGGTAAAATCACGCTGGAGTTCGCCGAGTGCATCGGGGCGTGCGACGGTGCCCCGGCGGTGTTGCTCAACGACGTGCATGTCATGGACGTGACGCACGACAAGGCCGACGTGCTGTTCGGCACGCTGCAAGCGAAGTGAGGTCGATCATGCAACTGGAAGACTTCTTCGACTTCATCGGTGAACCCGTCGAGGCGATCCGCCTTAAGGGTACGCGGGTCGATTTGCAAGACGTGATCGAACTGCACCGGTTCGGCGTGCCCCCGGAGCGTATTGCCGACCGTTACGCGGGGGTAGAATTGCTGTCAGTCTACGGGGCTGTGGCGTACTACCTGGCGAACCGCGAGGCCGTCGAGGCTTATCTCGTGCGCCGGGAGGCGGTCGCCCACGACAACCGCGAGCGGTCGAGGCGTCAGTCGCCGTCGCCGGCTTTGGAGCGAGTCCGGGCGCTGAAGGCGGGGACGATCGTGCCGGGGGTGGCGGTCACTGCGTCATGAGCGCGGTGCGTTTTCTGCTCGACAATCATGTGACGCCGGACATCCGGGACGCCGTCCACAAAGCCCACCCGGAAGTGTCCATCCGTGCGGTCGGAGTCGATGACGACGCCCCAGCCGACCGCACCCCAGACCCTGACCTTCTCGATTACGCGACGGACCAAGGACTGAGCATCGTAACCTTTGACGCTAACACCATGCCGCGATACGCATTTGCCCGCATCGCGCGGGGCGTCACCACATGCGGCGTGTTCGTGTTCCCTCACGGGCAGACCATGTCCGTCGGCAGCATTGCGTACGAGTTGGAGATGATTTGGGGCGCATCGACTTCGGAAGAGTGGTTGAACCGAGTCGAGTTCGCGCCCTTATAATTTGCTGACACTCTACTGCACTACCGCTCCCGCGGAACTTGAGGAGTCGAGACCATGCCTTACGAACCTGTATTGCTCGCCCGCGTCGGCACGCCGAACCCCGCGTCCGTCGAGGCGTACCGCGGCGACGGCGGCTACGCTGTGTTCGATCGCGTGTTGACGGACAAGAAGCCGCTCGAAGTCGTCACGCAAGTGAAGGACTCGGGGCTGCGCGGCCGCGGCGGCGCGGGGTTCCCGACGGGGTTAAAGTGGACGTTCCTGCCGAAGGACCACCCCGGCCCCATCTACATGTGCATCAACGCCGACGAGTCGGAGCCGTGTACTTACAACAACCGCATCTTGATGGAGAAGGACCCGCACCAGGTGCTCGAAGGCATCATGCTGTCGTGCTTCGCCGTCAAGAGCGAGTGCGCGTACTTCTACTTACGCTACGAGTACGGCGACGCCTACCGGACGTTGTTGGCGGCGGTCAACGAGTGTTACGCGACGGGGTTACTCGGCAAGAACATTCGCAACAGCGGCTTTAACCTCGACATCGTCTTGCACCGCGGGGCGGGGGCGTACATTTGCGGCGAGGAGACGGGGCTGATCGAGTCGCTCGAAGGCAAGCGGGCGTGGCCGCGCATTAAGCCGCCGTTCCCCGCGATTGAGGGGGCGTTCCGCAAGCCGACGATCGTCAACAACGTCGAGACGATGGCCTGCGTCACGCAGATTATGAGGCACGGCATCGACTGGTTCAAGTCATTCGGCATCGCCCCGGACCCCAAGAACCCGCGCGACGCCGGGAGTTACGGGCCGAAGCTGTACACGATCGCCGGGCACGTGAATCAGCCGCGGTGCGTCGAATTGCCGATGGGCGTGACCATCCGCGACCTCGTCGAGAAGCACGGCGGCGGCGTCTGGAAGGGCCGCAAGGCCAAGGCGATCAACCCCGGTGGGTTGAGCATGGGCTTCGCCGATGTGAATGCGCCCCTCAAGGGCGAGGACGGCAAAACGGAGTACGACATCCCGCTCGACTTCAACGGCCCCGGCAAGATTGGTTGTTTGGGACTTGGCACCGCGGCCATCACCGTGATTGACGACCAGACCAGTATGGTCGATGTGCTGCACAACGTTTGCCAGTTTTTCAGCCACGAGTCGTGTGGCCAGTGTACGCCCTGCCGCGAGGGGACCGGCTGGATGCTCAAGATCACCGACCGGCTGCGCCGCGGACAGGGTCGCCGGGAAGACCTCGACATCTTGATCGACGTGTCGGACCGGATGGGCATCATGCCGGGCACGACGATTTGCGGGCTGGCGGACGGCGCGGGCTGGCCGGTCAAAACCGCGATCCGCAAGTTCCGCGCGGAGTTCGAGGCGTCGATCAAGGACGGCACCCGCAGCCGGCACGCGAAATCGCTCGCCCTGGTCGGCGCGCACTAAGATGAAGAGACCTCACCCCCGGCCCCTCTCCGACGCGGAGAGGGGAGCCAAGCGAAGAGACCTCACCCCCAACCCCTCTCCGACGCGGAGAGGGGAGCGAGTGGGTTGCAAACAACGACTGAAACCCTCTTGCTCCCCCTCTCCGTATCGGAGAGGGGGCCGGGGGGTGAGGTCACTCCCACCCGAGGGCGAGCCGTGCGACGTGCCTTGATGTTGACGGTGCTGCTCACCCTCGCCGGCGGCTGTAAGAAGCCGGCGGCCACGGTCACCCCGGCGACGACGGCCGCGACGACGCCGACGGTGACGGGGGTCGCCGAGGCGGTGCCGGGGAACACGAACTATGCGCCGGGCGCGGGCACGGCGCACAACGTCGCCAACGCCGCGCGGCGGACGCTGTTGCTGGCCCAGATGTCCGGCCTCGGGCTGATGATCGAGACCGAGTACACGCTCAACGGCAAGATGCCGACCACGGCCGCGATCACGACGGGCCTCGAAGCCGCGACGGCCCAGGCGATCAAGGACGGCCGGATCGTCTTGTGCTGGACCGGGGAGCACCAGGGGCTGTGGGCCTACGAGGGCGGGGCGGACAAGCAGGGCGGGATTGTGCTGGTGACCGGCGTCGCCCGCCGGGCCGAGGCGGACGAAGTGACCAAGCTGCTCGGCAAGTAGACTCGACGTTTAGGGAAGGGCCAGTGACCATGCCGACGGTGTTCGTCAACGACAAGCCGGTCGAGATCGGCAGCCGCAAGCTGAACTGCGTGCAGGCCGCGGAACTCGCCGGGACCGAAGTCCCGCACTACTGCTGGCACCCGGAACTCTCGGTCGTCGCCTCGTGCCGCATGTGCCTCGTCGAGGTCGGCGAGTTGAAGGACGGCAAGGTGACGATGCAGCCGCGGGTCGTCCCCGGCTGCCAGACGCCGGTCAAGGACGGCACGGTCATCGTCACCGGCGACTACGCCAAGCGCGACCAGAACGTCACGCCGCTGGCGTACGACGCCAACTACAAGCCGGCCGACCGGGCGAAGAAGTCGCAAGCCGACACGCTCGAAGGCTTGCTCATCAACCACCCGCTCGACTGCCCGGTGTGCGACAAGGCCGGCGAGTGCAAGCTGCAAGACTACTCGTACCAGTTCGGCCGGTCCGAGAGCCGGATGATCGACGTGAAGAACACCCCGGCCAACAAGCCGGGGCTGTCGAGCAAGATCACGCTGTTCACCGACCGCTGCATTATGTGTACCCGGTGCGTCCGCTTCACCCGCGAGATTTCGGGCACGGCCGAACTGCTCGTCGTCGGCCGCGGGCACCACGAGGAGATCGACGTTTTCCCCGGCCGGCCGCTCGAAAACAAGCTGTCCGGCAACGTCGTCGATCTGTGCCCCGTCGGCGCGCTCGGCTCGAAGGACTTCCTGTACACGCAGCGCGTGTGGTACCTCAAGACGACGGACAACGTCTGTTCGGGGTGCAGCACCGGGTGCAGCGTCCACACGGACACGAACAAGGACATCGTCTACCGGCTGCGCGCCCGGCCGAACCCGGCCGCGCAAGGGCACTTCATCTGCGACGAGGGCCGGTGGGGCTACCACTTTACCAACTCGCCCGACCGGTTCACGAAGCCGTTGACCAAGACCGACGGCAAGTTCTTTCACACGCCTTACGCCGAGATGTTCCCCAAGTTGAAGGCCGACCTGGTGGCCGCAGTCAAGGCCGACGCCGGCAGCGTCGTCGTCGTGCTGTCGCCGTTCCTCACGGTGGAAGAAGCCTTCCAGTGGGCGACGGCGGCCAAGTCGTGGGGCCAGGGCGTTCGGCTCGCGCTCGGCCCGGTCCCCGTCGTCGGTGTGGACGACAGTTACCCCAAGGACGTGAAGGGCCACGCGGTCGCCCCGGCGAAGTTCGTCATCCGC
>JAYTSV010000049.1:0-2468 GCA_043745465.1 Fimbriiglobus sp. | reverse complement strand
ATCCACGGCGACCGCAAGCTCATGAACATGCGGTACTTCTTCACCCGCAAGCTCATGCTCATCAAGGAGTCCGACGCGGTCGTGCTCTTCCCCGGCGGGTTCGGCACCCACGACGAGGCGTTCGAGGCGCTGACCCTCATCCAGACCGGCAAGTCGCACCTCTTCCCGATCGTCATGGTGGACGAGCCGGGCGGGACGTACTGGCACCGGTGGCAGGACTTCGTCCGGGACGACCTGCTCGCCCGCGGGTACATCTCCCCGGCCGACCTGAGCCTGTACCGCGTCACCGACGACCCGGCCGAGGCGGTGCGCGAGGTGACGCAGTTCTACCGCGTCTACCACAGCCTGCGGTATGTCCGCGGCGACCTCGTCCTCCGCCTCCGCCGGCCGCTGACCGAGGCGACCCTGGCAACGATCCGCGCCGACTTCGCCGACCTGCTGGCCGCGGGCGACTTCGAGCCGACGGCGGCGCTGCCCCAGGAAGCGAACGAGCCGGCGCTGGCCGGCCTGCCGCGGCTGCGCTTCCGGGGCGTCCGGACCGAGCAGGGCCGACTACGGCAACTCATCGACCGGATCAACCTAGACCCGGGCGTCGAGGAAATTTCGGGAAACTCTTGACGCCAGCTCTTGACCTGGAACGTTACAACCGTTACTGTCCGATCAGGCCTGAAATTACCTGCTTTACCCACGCTCCCGCCGGCGACTCGCGCCGCCGACGGGACTCGCGCCAGGGATGGTTTGCGATGGTTGCCTTGGCCCACGGATGGGACCGCACGGGGGACACCACGTGTTAAGCACCGCCCCCACGCCCGCCGGCGAAATCCTCGCGGCCGGGCCGGACGCTTTCGTCGGCTGGACCCCCGCCAAGGTCAACCTCTTCCTCGAAGTCTCCGGCCGCCGGCCCGACGGTTACCACGCCGTCGAGACCCTGATCGTCGCCGTCAACCTGTTCGACACGCTCGAAGCCCGCGCCCGCCCCGACGGCGAGTTGCACCTGACCTGCGACGCCCCCGGCGTCCCCGTGGACGGTACCAACCTCGTACTGAAGGCCGCCGAAGCCCTGCGCGGCGACCGGCCGTGGGGCGCGAGCCTGCGGCTGACGAAGCGCATCCCGCACGCGGCCGGCCTGGGCGGCGGGTCCAGCGACGCGGCCTTGACCCTCCACACACTCAACCGCCTCTGGGGCTTGAACCACCCGGTGGCGAAACTCGTCGAGATCGCCGGGGCCGTCGGCTCGGACGTGGGCGTCTTCCTCGGCGGGTCGGCCGGCTGGTGTACCGGTCGCGGGGAAGTGGTCGAGCCGACCGAAATCCGCGACCCGCTCGACCTCGTCATCGTCAAGCCGCCCTACGGCCTGAGCACCGCCGCCGTTTACCGCGGGCACACGCCCCCGGCCGTGCCGGTGAGCAGCCGGGGGATGCGCGACGCCGTCAATTCGGGAACCGCCGTCGCCGCGCACCTGCACAACCGCCTCGAAGCCCCGGCGTTCGCCGCCGAGCCGCGCCTGAACGCCGTCCGCGACCGCCTGACCGCCTGCGGGCCGTTGGGCGTGCTGCTGTGCGGCAGCGGGTCGAGCCTGTTCGCGCTGGCCCGCAATCCGGCCGACGCCGCCCGCATCGCCCGCGACTACTCGACCCATTCCGGCGACGACGGCTCGCGCCTGTTCGTCGTGCGGAGCCTGCCCGGCCGCAACTCCGCCCGCCCCCCTGTCACGCCGCAAGGAGCCACCCAGTGACCATCACGGAAGTCCGCATCAAGCTGTGCGAAGAGAACAACGAGCGCCTGCTCGCGTTCTGCTCGGTCACGTTCAACAACGCCTTCGTCGTCCGGGACTTGAAGATCATTGAGGGCACGCGCGGCACGTTCGTCGCCATGCCCAGCCGCAAGCTGACCGACCGGTGCCCGCGGTGCGGCGGCAAGAACCACCTCCGGGCCGGCTTCTGCAACCAGTGCGGCAGCCGCCTCGACGAGACCCGGGCCATGCGGCTCGCCGAAAACGGCCGGGCCAAGTTGCACGCCGACATCGCCCACCCGATCCACGCCGGCTCCCGGGAAATGATGCAAGTCGCCGTCGTCCGCGCCTACGGCGACGAGAAGGAAAAGGCCCGCCACCCCGGGTACGTCTGCCGGTACGACGACTACGACTCCGACTTCGAGGACGCCGACACGATCACCTACGCCGCGGTGGCGATGGAGGCCGGCAAGCAGATGAAGGCCCACGGCCCGACCCCGGTCAAAGGCCCGCACCTGGCCGAAGTCGTCGCCCACCGCGAGGCGGTTTAACGCGACCTCACCCCCCGGCCCTCTCTCCGACGCGGAGCGACCTCACCCCCCGGCCCCCTCTCCGAAACGGAGAGGGGGAGCAAGTGGGTTGAAGCCGTTGGCTGGAACTCGCTTGCTCCTCTCGGCGCGTCGGGCGGGAAAGGCGACCTCACCCCCCGGCCCCCTCTCCGAAACGGAGAGGGGGA
>JAYTSV010000048.1:0-9139 GCA_043745465.1 Fimbriiglobus sp. | reverse complement strand
TCCGACGCGGAGAGGGGGAGCAAGCGAGTCGCAGTCGATGGCTTCAACTCCCTTGCTCCCCTCTCCGCGTCGGAGAGGGGCCGGGGGTGAGGTTTCTGCAACCCCCAGAGTCACCCCCATGCGCTTCGCCCTCCTGATTTTGCTCCTCCCCGCCGTCGCCCGCGCCGACGACTGGCCGCAGTGGTTCGGGCCCAAGCGCGACGGCGTCTGGCGCGAGACGGGGCTGGTCGAGAAATTCCCGGCGGGTGGGCCGAAGGTCGTCTGGGAGGCCAAGGTCGGCCAGGGGTACGCCGGGCCGGCGGTGGCGGGCGGCCGGGTCTTCGTGATGGAGCGCGCCGAGGAGCCGGGGCAGCCGCAGCCGAAGAGCGCGTTCGACACGTCGGTCGCGGTCAAGGGCGTCGAGGCGCTGGCCTGCTTCGACGAGAAGACCGGGGCGAGGCTTTGGAGCCAGTCGTACCCGTGCAACTACAAGATCAGCTACGCCGCCGGGCCGCGCTGCACCCCGACCGTCGAGGGCGACCGCGTTTATACCCTCGGGGCGATGGGCGATCTCGTCTGCCGCACCGTCAAGGACGGGGCCGCGGTCTGGCAGGCGAACTGCGTCAAGGACTTTGGCGCGGCCGTCCCCGTCTGGGGCTTCTCGGCGCACCCGCTGATCGACGGCGACCACCTCGTCTGCCTCGTCGGCGGCAGCGACGGCCGGCTCGTCATGGCCCTCGACAAGCTCACCGGCAAAGAGAAGTGGCGGTCGCAATCCTTCGAGTCGGGCGACTTCGGCTACGCCAACCCCGCGATCGCCACCCTGGCCGGCGTCCGCACGCTGTTGGTCTGGCACCCCAAGGCGCTCGTCGGCCTCGACCCGGCGACCGGCAAGAAACTCTGGGCGGTGCCGATGGCCGTGAAGTTCGCGCTGACCGCCCCGCAAATCCGCGTCCAGGGCGACCGCATTTTCACGACGAGCTTTTACGAGGGCGGCCAACTCGTCGAGGTGAGTGCGGCCGGGCCGCGCGTCGTCTGGAAGGGTACGGCCAAGGGCGAGCGGCCGGCCCAGACGACCGACCTGAGTTCGATCATCGCGACCCCACTCTGGCAGGGCGACACGATCTACGGCGTCGATAGCTACGGCGAACTCCGCGGCCTCGAAGCGGCGACCGGCAAGCGGCTGTGGTCCACGATGCAAGCGACCCGCGGCCCGCTGACCCCGGACGCGGTGAAGGCCCGCGCGACCCCGAGCGAGACGGCCCCGTGGAACGAGCGCTGGTCGAACGCCTTCCTCGTCGAGAACGGCGACCGCACGGTCCTGTTCAACGAACAAGGCGTGCTCATCTTCGCCAAGCTGACGCCGGCCGGGTACGAGGAACTGGACCGCGCGCAAATCGTGACGCCGACGAACCGCCTGGCCGGCCGCCCCGTCGTCTGGATGCACCCCGCCTTCGCCAACGGCCGCGTCTACGCCCGGACCGACGAAAAAATCGTCGTCGTCGAGTTGAAGAAGTGATCCGGCTCCCGGAATAGCAGCCATCGGCTCCGCCGCAGGCGAACACCCGGGACCAGGATGACGTGCTACTTCAACGCCTCGGCCAGGGCCGGGGCGAGGCGTTCGGCGAGGAGGGCGTAGCCGGGCGGGGCGAGGTGGACGCGGTCGGGGTCGTATAGGCCCGGCTTGCGGTCGCCGGCGGCGGTCAGGAAGTCCGCGCCGGGGTCGAGGAAGCGGACGGCGGTGCCGTCGGCCAGGTTCGCGGCCCGGGCGTTGAACTCGGCCGCCCAGGCGCGGACGGGGTCGCCCGGGTCGAAGACGGGCAGGACGCCGAGTAGGAGCACCTTCGCGCCGGGCTGCTCGACTCGAATCGCGGCCAGGATCGCGGCGACGCCCCGGACCGCGTCGCCGGCCGAATCGCCGACCAGCAGGGCGTTGTTGAGGCCGACCATGAGCACGACGACGCGCGGCCGGACGCCGTCGAGTTCGCCGTGCCCGACGCGCCACAAGAGTTGTGCGGTGCCGTCGCCGCGAATGCCGTACCGGACCGCGCCGAGAGGAGCGAAGTGCGCGTCCCACAGGTCGGCCGGCCAGCCCTGCGTGTACGAGTCGCCCAGAAACACGACTTCGACGCCGCCTTGCTTCGACCGCGCGGCGAAGCCGGCGTGGACCGTCTGCCAGGCCTCCGCGTCGTCTGCGAACCGCCCCGCCGAAGCCGTCCAGGCGTTGCCGGGCGTCGGCCGCGCGAGGGCGATGGCGACGGCGACAACGGCCAGAAGTGCGACACCGAGCAGAGCCGTGCGGAACCGGGTCACGGCGTGCCCCGCGCCGGGAGTTTGCGGCGAATCGCCTCGATTTGCTTGCGGTGGACGCGCTGGTGGATGCCGAGCAGGCAGTGCCACTGGTGGGCGTCGATCGGGCCGAACCACGGGTGCGGGGCGAGCGTCCCGGTGCCGCGCGGGACCGCCGGCTCCGTCGCGCCCGATGTACCGGCGTCGGCGAGCAACCGGGCGAACGCCGCGCGGACCTCGGCCGGCGGCAGTTCGCCGCGCGGCTTCACGTCCTCGACCCGCGCCGCCCGCGCCGGGGCCTGGCCCTGTCGCAAGCCTGCGAGAATTCGGCGGATGCCGGTGCCGACGATGTTGAGGTGCTCGACGGTCATCGCCACCGACCAGTACCGCGACGAGTCCTCAATCCCCCGGACGCGAGCGATCAGCACGCGCTCGCCGAGGCGGTCGGCCGGGAAGGAGTCCCAGAGCGCGAGGATTTTGGCCCCCTCGTCCTGGAACAGTCGCCCGGCCGCGGCCCAATCGAGTCGCCGGCAGAGCAGGGGGAAAACGACGTAACGTGCCGCCGCGAGTTCGTACCCCGGCAGCCCGGCACCCGGCGGTTGAAGTTGCGGATCGGGCATTCTGGACCCTCAAAAAGTCAGGCCGACGCGGATACTGGGGATCGTCCCCAGTATCCCGCCCCGCGGCGGGGCCGGTTTTCGGTGGCCACAAACGACGCAAGCCCTGGAGTATTCCAGGGCTTGCGTGAGGTCGGCGATACAGGGATCGAACCTGTGACTTCGTCCGTGTGAAGAACGCACTCTACCGCTGAGTTAATCGCCGGGCCGACAGCACCACAATTAGCAGACTTCCCCGGCCCGTCAAGGCGACTCACAGCTTCGGCGGCAGGTTGGTCGCCGGCACGTCCGAGAACACCGGGGCGGACGGGGTCACCCGCTGCGGGGCCTTCACCGCTTCCGGCTCGATCGCGCTGCGGCTCGCACCGGGGTCGTTGATCGCTTCTTCCATGCCGTTGAAGCCCTTCTTGAACTCGACGATGGTCTTGCCCAGGCTGCGACCGATGTCCGGCAGCTTGCGGCCGAACAGGAGCACGCCGATCAACAGCAACACCAACATTTCTTGCATGCCGAGGCCGAACATAATCACTTCTCCTCATGGGGGAACGGGACGGCGGAACGCCGTCGGGCGGGCAGAATCGTCGGGCATGAGGAGGTCGAAGGTAACCCCGGCCGACAGGTAGGCACCGTAATCATACGCCCCGCGGGCCGGGGGCGGCAACCGAAAACGGGGGGTTACCGCACGGCGTCGCGGAGGGCCGGCCAGTAGCGGCGGCCGGCGTCGCTCGCCGGGTCGGGCAGGCCCAGCGGGGTGGCGCGGAGGCGGGCGACCTCGTCCGACCGCTGCTCGGCCGTGCGGAAGACCAGGTACCACAGGCTGCCGGCCCGCACGCCCGACTCGTCCACGACGTGGACCGGCTTCGCGGCGGGGTCGGTGATGGCCCGGGTGAACGTCGTCAATGCGTCCCGCAAATTGTCCGGGCCGACGGCGACGGGGACGAACCGCAGGCTCGCCGCTTCGGCCTGGGTGCGAGCGCTCGCCAGGTCGTCGGGAGCCGTGGCGGGGTCGTGGAGGAAAACCACGGTGCGGACGCCGGCCTCGCGCAGTTTGACGTGACCGCCGGGCGGGACTGTACCGCCGGAGGTGACGCCGTCGCGGCCGGGGACGGCCTCGCGGGTCGCCGACGGGCCGGCGGGTTTGAGCGACGACCGGGTCTCCCGGGGCGGCAGGTCGCCGGCCGCGCGGGGGCCGGACTCGCGCGGCGACACGGTCGCGCCGGCCGGGGCAAGGGGTTCGTCGAGCCAGTCGGTCGCGCGGCCAGTGTCGCGCCGGGGCGGGGCCGCGTCGGTCAGCGTCAGCGGGAGGTCCGAGGGCGGCGAGCGGCGCGGCGGCGAGGGCTGGTAGCGGCGGCCGTCGGGGCCGAACGGGTCGAGGTAGTTGCGGCTCTCGGCGGGGATGCGCGGCGGCGGGAAGTCGTCGGTCGGCAGGGCCGTGGGCGGCAGCCGACCGCTCGACCCGGGCACCGGTTCGCCGAGGCCGAGGCGACCGCCGCTGCCACTCCCGTTGCCGCCGGACGAGCCGGGGGCGCACGTGTCGCACGGCTTGCGGAACAGGCGGCCGTGGCAGCCCGGCCCGCTCAGGAGCGAGAAAACCGCGACCGTAACCAGGAACCAGCGTCGCATGACCGCACCCCTCGGCAGAAACCACCAAGAGATTCTAAAGCACGCTTTGGACCGCCGGCGCGCAAAGCGGCGGCAATCTCCCGACCGGTTTAGCCGGCCTGGGAAGCTGTAGCGGTCCCGCCGACTGCGGTAGCCTTCGGGCCGACCAGTGTGCCGCGCAAAAAGACGAATAGGGCGACGGTGACGACGGCCGACCCGGCGGCCAGGGCCGCGAAGACGTGCGGCACGGGCAGACTTTGCGCGGCCACTCCGGCGGCCAGGTGCCCGACCGGCGCGCTGGCACTGAGCATCATCGCCCAGAGGGCCATCGTGCGGCCGCGCGTCTCGGCGGTCGAGTCGAGTTGCAACGCCGACTGGCCGGTCGAGAGGTACAGGATCAGCCCGTACCCCAGTGCCGCCGTGGACGCCAGCGCGAGCGGCAACGCGGTCGAAGCGGCCAGCCCGGTTAGGCCGGCGGTGGCGAGAATTGCGCCGCCCAGGAGGAACGCGCCGCGGCGGGCCGAGTTGCCGAAGGTCGCCGTGGTCAGCGCCGACAGCAGCGCCCCCAGGCCGAGGGCACTGACCAGGACGCTGTACTCCTTCTCGGAGTGGCCGAGGACGGTCTTCGTGTAAGCGGGGAAGAGGGTCAACGCCGGCCAGGCGAAGACGCACAACAGCCCCGAGAGTAGCAGCAGGCCGCGGACGTGCGGCGACGCCCAGGCCAGGCGGAAGCCTTCCCAGACCGACTGGTCGCCCGCGTGCGGCCGGCCGCGGCCGTCGGCCGTGATGCGGTCGAGCGCGACCAGCACGGCGACGTAACTGACCGCGTTGAAGGCGAAGCACCCGACCGCGCCCAACAGCGTCGGCCGCAAGCCCCCGGCCAGCCCCGCCTCGGACGCCGCGTCCGCCAGCAGGAACGCCCCGCCGGCGAGCGCCGGGCCGACGGCGCGGGCCGAGTTGAACAGCATCGAGTTGAGCGACACGGCGTTGATGAGGTCTTCGCGCGGCACCAGGTCCGGGGCGAACGACAGCCGCGCGGGCAGGTCGGCCGACTGGAGCACGCCGTTGAGCAGTTGAATCGCCAACAGCACCCACGGCGACGCCAGCCCCGCGACCGTCGCGCCGGCCAGCATCAGGGCGGTGACGAGGAAGCCGAACTGCGTCGCCATGATGAGCCGGCGCTTCGGCAGGCGGTCGGCGAGGGTGCCGCCCCAGGTGCCGAGCAACAGCGTCGGCCCGACCTGGGCGACGAGCATGAGCGGCGGCCAGAGGGGGTCGGCGGTCAGGTCGTAGATGAGCCACATGAGCGCGGCCGACTGCATCCAACTGCCGGTGAACGAGACGATCTGCCCGAAGAAGTAGCGGCGGTAGTCGGGGTGTCGTAGGGACCGGAAGGTGCGGTGCCGCAACACGCCCAGGACCGACCGGCCGGGCTGCGGACCGGGGGCGTGGGCCGGTGCCAGCGACGGGGTCAACGTCTCGGATTCCATCGCGCCGCGACTCCTTCGCCCCACTCCAAACCGCCCGCCGCTGGCCACACCGCGACGGGGTCAATCTATTGATGGGACGCCGCCCCGCTCCCCCGCCGGACCCGCCGAGACCGCCGCCGATGCTCTACACGTCTCTGCTGCGGCCGCTGTTCTTCCGCCTCGACGCCGAGGCGGCGCACGACCTCGCGCTCCGCGGCGCGAGCCTGTTGGCCCGGTCGCGGCTCGCCTGCCGGGCCGTCGAGCGCGTCCTGTCCCGGCCCGCGCCGCGGCCGGTGACGGCGATGGGCTTGACCTTCCCGAACCCCGTCGGCCTGGCCGGCGGCATGGACAAGAACGGCGTCGCGCCTTTGGCCTGGTGGGCGTTCGGCTTCGGCTTCGTCGAACTCGGCACGGTCACGCCCGTCGGCCAGCCCGGTAACGACAAGCCGCGCATGTTCCGCTACCCGGCCGAGGCCGCGGTCGTCAACCGCATGGGCTTCAACAACGCCGGGGCCGACGCCCTGGCCGCCCGCCTGGCCCGGCAAACGTCCCGCCACTTGCGGCCGCCGTTCCCGGTCGGCGTTAGCGTCGGCAAGAACAAGTTTACGCCCGCCGACCAGTCGGCCGACGACTTCGCCCGGGCCGCGAGCGCCGTCCGGCCGCACGCCGATTTCCTCACCGTCAACGTGAGTTCGCCGAACACGCCGGGCTTGCGGTTGCTGCAAAACGCGGCCGACGTGGGCAAGATCGTCCGCGCCGTCCGCGCCGTCGCCGGCGGCAAGCCGGTGCTCGTGAAGATCGCGCCGGAACTCGACGGCGACGACCTGCGGGCCGTCCTCGACGCGGCCTTGACCGAAGGCGTCGCCGGCGTCATTGCCACCAACACCCTCTCGACGGCCAACCGCCCCGGCTACGAAACGGGCGGCCTGAGTGGCGGGCCGTTGCGGGCGCTCGCGGCGGTCAAAGTTGCCCAGGTGCGCGACCACGTCGGCGACGGGCCGACCGTCATCGGCTGCGGCGGCGTAGCGACCGGCGCGGACGCCCAGGCGCTCCTCGACGTGGGCGCGAACCTCGTGCAGATTTACACCGCGCTCGTCTACGAAGGCCCGTTCCTACCGGCGGCAATCACCCGCTACTTGCCGCGGTCGGCGTGAACCGCGGCACGATTTTGCCGTCGTGCGCGACGGTTTCGAGGAACATCGCCGCCGGGCGGACCCAGAGGCCGTGGTCCCCGTATAGGGCGCGGTAGACGACGTGCCAGGCGAGCGTCTCCGAGTGCCGCGCGAGGCCGATCACCTCGTACTCGCCGCCTCTGAAGTGCCGGTAGAATCCGAGCACAATTGCGGGCATTGGGTCCGTCACGGGGCGGCACCTGGCTAAGAAAAGAGAAGACATTTACCGCAGAGGGCGCAGAGGGCGCGGAGAAAACAGTAAGAGAGTGTCGAGAGGACACGGCGTTCGAGCTTAACCCCACGGCAGGCGGGGCAACTCGGCCTTTCTGCCTTTTCTCCACGCTCTCTGCGCCCTCATGCGGTAAATCTCTACTCATCGTACTGTGCCGGGGATTCGCATGGCCATCGTCGGGATTGACCTCGGGACGACGTACTGCGTCGTCGCCCACCTCGACGACCGCGGCCGGCCCGTGACCGTGCCCAACCGCGACGGCGACATCCTCACGCCGAGCGCCGTCTACCTCACCGGCAGGGGGCAAGCCGTCGTCGGCCAGCCGGCGCTGGACCTGGCGATGGAGGAGCCGGATAAGGTCGCCACGATGATCAAGCGGCGGATGGGCTTCCCGAACTTCGGCCGGCCGGTCGGCGGCCGCGACTTCCGGCCCGAAACGCTCTCCGCGATCATCCTGCGCAAGCTGGTGCAGGACGCCGAACGCGCCCTCGGGCCGGTGAAAGAAGCCGTCATCACGGTGCCCGCGTACTTCGACGACTCGCGCCGCAAGGCGACCCAGGACGCCGGGAAGATCGCCGGCCTGGACGTGCTCGACATCATCGACGAGCCGTCGGCCGCGGCCCTGGCGTACTCGTTCCAGGCCGTCCCCGCCGGCGAGAACTTGTCCGACGAGCCGCGCACCGTGCTGGTCTACGACCTCGGCGGCGGCACCTTCGACGTGACCCTGGTCAAGCTCGGCAAGAAGCGGTTCCAGGTGCTCGGCATCGAGGGCGACGTGCAACTCGGCGGCAAGGACTGGGACGACCGCGTCGTCAAGCACGTGGCCGAAGTCTTCCGCCAGGCCCACGGCATCAACCCGACCACCGACCCCCAGTCGCTGGCGATGCTCCAGGCGAGTGCCGAGCGGGCGAAGCGGACGCTGTCGAAGATCGACCAGGCGAGCGTGACCGTCGCCCACGCCGGGTTGAAGATGCAGGTGCCGCTGACCCGGGCCGACTTCGAGGCCCTGACCGGCGACCTGCTGGCCCGCACCCGGCTCACGACCCTGGAAGTGTTGGAGACGGCGAAAACGACCTGGGACCAGGTGACGAAGGTGCTCATGGTCGGCGGCTCGACGCACATGCCGGCCTGCCGGCTGATGCTCCGCGACCTGTCGGGCAAGGAGCCGGACCGGTCATTGGCGGTGAGCGAAGTCGTCGCCCGGGGGGCCGCGATCCACGCCGGGATTCACGCCGCCCGCGCGGCCCGGGCCGCCGGCCGGCCCACGGACGACGCCCTGGCCGACGTGGTCGAGATCAGCGTCAACGCGCACAGCCTGGGCGTCGAAATCCGCGCCGCCGCAGACCGCTTGAACAACAAGCTCATCGTCAAGAACACGCAACTGCCGGCCGCCGCCAGCCGCGTCTACCACACGGCCAAGGCGAACCAGACGAAGGTCCGCGTCCGCGTGCTACAAGGCGAGGGGACGCAGGCGGCGGCGTGCATCCCCGTCGGCGAGTGCTGGATCACCGACCTGCCCCCCGGCCTGCCCCGCGGTGCCCCGGTGCAAGTCCGCTGCGGGGTCGGCGCGAACAGCCTGATCGAGGTGATGGCGCTGGACATGACGAGCGGCCGCATGGCCCGCGCCGAGATCCGCCGGCAAGGCGGCCTGACCGACGCCGACATCGCCGCCGAAGCCGCGTTCGTCGCCGGGCTGGAGATTCAGTAGCGGCAGATCGGGTATCGGGTATGGGGTTTGGGGTATCGCAGAAGGTCGCCGGGTGGGGTAGCGATGGCCGA
>JAYTSV010000047.1:0-32743 GCA_043745465.1 Fimbriiglobus sp. | reverse complement strand
CCCTTCGGGAACGTCCACTGGGGGTTCTCCAGGACTGCAACCAGCTATAACCTGCGCTCGATCGAATCGTAGAGATTCGGCCGGGCCGTCACTCCCATTCCGCCTCCGACCCCTCCCCACCGTGTTTGCCCTCGGGCGACGCGGACCTCGCACCGCACCGCCCGGCGGACCGAACGAGAGGGGGTCGTTCGGCGTACCACTTTTGACGGCGGTCGCCCGGCGGGCGGCGGTTCGTAGAATGCCTTCGGTTTCTACCCTGTTGTTCGGAGATAGTCTGATGCGGCACACGGCCCGGCTGATCGGCGGCTCACTCTTCCTGCTCGCCTCCACGACCCTACTCGCCCAGGCCCCGCCGGCCCCGGTCACGCCGCCCCCGGGAGTCGGCCCGGTCGCCGCCGCCCCGGCTGCCGCCGGCGAGTACTTCCCGATGAAGGCCGGCGCGAAGTGGGTGTACAAGGTCGGCGAGGCCCTGGTGACCGTGAAAATCGCGTCCTCGGACAAGGACGGCACCAAGGTCGAGACCGAAGTCAACGGCAAGGTCGTCGCGTCCGAACTCCTCGTCGTCACGCCCGAGGGGATCGTCCGCACCAAGATCAACAACTCGCCCATCACGCCCCCGGTCATGATCCTCAAGACGACCGCCGGCAAGGCCGTCAAGGGCGACAAGTGGAAGGTCGAATCGACCGTCCAGGGCCAGGCCGTCAAGGGCGAGTTCACCACCAAGGACGACAAGGAGTCCGTCACCGTCCCGGCCGGTAAGTTCGACGCGGTCGTCGTCGAGGGCGGCGAGTTCGACATCGCCGGGACCAAGACCGCCATCAAGTACTACTTCGTCGCCGGCAAGGGCATCGTCAAGCAGTCGTACAGCATCCAGGGCAACGAAGCCGTGCTGGAATTGAAGGAATACACGGAAGGCAAGTAACCCGTCCGCCCGCCGCCAACGACCACAGGCCGACCCAATCCTTGGGCGGCCTGCGCTGTCAACCGGGGGTCGTCGTCCGTTGCGTTCGCGGGGGTCGGTTAGCGGGTCGGGTTCGACAGCGACACCGGCACGCCGGCGGGCGGTAGGGTCGCGGTCTCCATCGTGCCGAGCAAGTCTTTCAAACCCTTCTTCAAGCCGTCGAGTTGCGTCTGCACGACCTCGCCCTGGGCGACGCGGGTCTTCAAGTTCGCCACCAGGTCGTCGCGCTCCCGCTGAATCGTCGCCGACCGGGCCGTCTCCGCCTTCAGCCGGGATTCGTAGTCGGAGGCCCGGGCCGCGGCCGCGTCGCGGGCCGCTTCGACGGTGCGGAAGTCGCGTTCGAGCTTGAGGATGCGGGCTTCCAGCGCGGTCGTGCTCGCCACCGGCGACGACTGGCTACAGCCCCAAATGGGCACGACGCCCGCAAAAATGATCGCAAGCACACAGGCGGCACGGGACATGGGGGCAACTCCGAGGTGCGTCTTCGTGGTGGGTTCGCGTCCGACCCAAACACCTTCGGACGATTCAGGTCGCCCACTTGACGCAAACTTCCAAAACTCCCCCGGCTCCCCAAGTCGCCCAGGTTCGACCCGCTCGAATGCCTCAGCGGGGGAACGGACCTTCGAGTTACTTCCACTTCATGACGACGCCCAGGTAGCCGTCTTTGTCGTGGAGCAAGCCTTCGTAAGCTTCGCCGAGTTGCTCGGGGGCGATGGTGTGCGTGACGAGGCCGGCGAGGCTCAGGCGGCCGTTGGCGAGCGAGCGGAGCAGCCAGCGTTGGGCCTTGTCGATGTCCCACTGGCCGGCCAGGCGGATACGGGCCGGCTCGAAGAGCATGTTGCCGTGGGCACCGGTGACTTCGAGGTAGCGGCGGTGCAGGTCGTCGTAGAAGTTCACGTCCTGGGCCTTGCCCCGCGGCGAGCCGACGACGACGACCTGCCCGGCGTCGCACGCCAGGCCCATCGCCACCGGGATCGCGGCCGGGACTCCGGTCGCGTCCACGACGACTTCGGCCCCCCGCGCGGCCAGGTACGCCTGCAGTTGGGCCTTGGCGTCGCCGGCCGTGGGGTCGATGACGTGGTCCGCGCCGGCGGCCAGGGCGGCGGCGCGGCGCATCGGCACGGCGTCGATGCCGACCACCGGCGACGCGCCGGCGGCGATCAGGTTGCGCAACGAGAACTGGCCGATGATGCCGAGGCCGAGGACTGCCGCCGACCGGCCGAGGGTGAGGCCGACGCGGATACTCGCCCCGAGGCCGTAGCGGGCGACGCAGGCGAAGGCGGCCCGCTCGAAGGTCAGGTCGTCGGGCATCTTCCAGACGCGGCACCGCTCGTGGCCGACGGTCAGCAGTTCGAGCGAGGCGTGGTTGCCGGGATAACTGACGCGGTCGCCGGGCCGGTGGCCGCCGGGGAAGTCCTTGCCGACGGCGACCACCGTGCCGGCCGCCGAGTACCCGGAGCGGAAGGGGAACTTCCAGTCCGGCATGGCCGGGTCTTGCAACCACTGGTGCCCGCCGGTGTAGACGGCCAGTTCGGTGCCGGCGCTCAGCGCGGAGTACTCGGCGGCGAGGAGAATTTGGTTCGGCGCGGGGTCATTCAGGGTCACTTCGCGGACGGCGACCTTGAACGGCTCGGTGATGACGGCCTGGCGGGCGATCGGCATGGCACTACTCGCGGAGTCACGGGGAGGGTGACGGCATTGTAAGGACTCGCGCGGCGGTCAGCCCGGCCTGCTCGACCACGTCGTTCATGGCCACCCCCTTGAAGGCGTTGCCGGTGACGAACAGCCCCGGCAGTCGGGCGACGGCAGCGTCGATGCGGGCGACCCGGTCGAGGTGCCCGAGGTGGTACTGCGGGATCGCCCGCGGCCAGCGGACGACTTGCGTAAACACCGGGTCGCCGGTGACCTTCATCGTGGCCCGCATCTCGGCGTGGACGCGGCGGACCAGCGTTTCGTCGTCGAGGTCCACCATCTCCGGGCGCAACTCGCCGCCGCAGAGGGCGCGCCACAGGACGAAGCCGGGCGGGGCGCGGTCGGGGAAGATCGACGAGCACCACTGCACGCCGATGGCGTCGCGCTTGAGCGAGATCGGCGCGATGTAGCCGAAGCCGTCGAGCGCCGGGGCGTCGGCGGCGCGGTAGCCCAGGGCGACGACGGCGATGCGGTTCGAGCCGATGCCGGCGAGTTCGCCCGCCAGCGCCGCGTCGCTGGCCGCCAGTAACCGCGCCTGCTCGTGGGCCGGGCAGGTCAGCACGACGGCGTCGGCGTCGTGAACTCCAGCGTCGGTCGTGAGTCGCCAGCGGCCGTCGGGGCGGCGCTCCAACCGGGTCGCGGCGGCCCCGGTGACGAGCCCGTCGGCGAGGCGGTCGCGCAGGGCATCGACGAGGGTTTGCAACCCGCCCGGGAACGACCACATGCGTTGCGGTTGCGACTTTTCGCCCCGCGCCTCGGCGTCGCGCCGCTTCGCCCGGGAACTCCGCAGGACGCCGCGGAGGACGGAGCCGGCGTCGGCCTCGAAGGCGGCCAGGCGTGGGAATGCAGCGCGGACGCTGAGCTTACCGGGGTCGGCGGCGTGGACGCCGGTGACGAGCGCCTCCATGAAGACCGTCGCCGCCTCCTTGCCCATCCGCCGCGTGGCGAAGGCCCGCACCGACTCGTCCGGCAACCCCGCCCGCCCGCGCCGCCGCAACGGCTCCGCGAGCAGTTCGAGCTTGCCGCGCACGCTCAAGAGTGGCGTCGTCAGCAGCCCCAACGGGCCGCCGGGGAGCTTTTCGATCGCGCCGTTCCAGTAAACGTAGCGGTTGGTCCGCGACCCTTCGGACGCCGCGACGAGTTGCCCGCCGAGGCCCAAGTCCGTGCACAATTGCAGCGTCGCCGGCTTGCCGTCGAGGAAGCCGTTCGGCCCCCACTCGACGCGGAACCCGCCGGCCGACGTGGTCGTGCGCAAGTTACCCCCGGGCCGCGGTTGCGCCTCGAAGACGGTGACGGCGGCGTGGGACCCGAGGCGGTACGCGGTCGTCAAACCGCCGAGGCCGCCGCCGATGACGAGAACGGTGCGCATGGGGAAGTGTAGTCGGGTCCGGAGTGAAGGGGAAATCTTCGAGCGCAAGTCGGTCGCAAGACGCCTGTTCGGTCGTCAACTCGATTGGCCCGCCAATTATCGTGTTGACATCGCCGGCAGAGCCGTCAAACTCCGCACAGCCCACACGTCTCCAAGGAGTTCCGCAGTCACGTCTTGGCCCGCCACGGCCTCTGCTGCGCGTTGGCGGTCGCCACGTCCGGAAGTCTGAAGGCGAAGGCACTTCGATCGGAGTTCAACGCTCGGGATATTTGACACGCCAGGAGGTTCGCAATGGCAGGATTACAGACGGTGCGTCGCGGGGTGTCGCTGATCGAAGTGCTCGTGGTTGTGGGCATCCTGTCGATCCTGATCGGCCTCGTGCTGGGGGCGATTCAGAAGGTTCGTGAGTCGGCGCTGGCGATTCAGAACAAGAACAACCTGCGACAGATCGTTCTGGCCTTCCACCAGGTGGCCGAGGAAGAACAGAGTAAGGTCACGCAGCTCACCAAGTCCGACATGACGGGCATCAACGTCATCAATGGCAACGCCGCGATCTTCCGCCGGATTCTGCCCTACGTCCACCCGAAGTTGCCTGAGATTAACAAATGAGTAACAGATTCTGAGTTGAATGAAATTGCCTACCCGGTCGTCAAAATGTACCGCAACCCCGCCGACCCGAGCTGGGACCACGACCGGGGACTCAGCGGCATGCCGTGCAAGTGCAGTTACGCCGCCAACATGTTCGCCATGGACGGCTCGATCAGCCTGATCTCGTCCATCCCGGACGGGAGCAGCCAGACGATTGCCTTCGGCGACAAGTACTACGCCCGGTGTAGTTCCGCCGCCAACATGGCGCAAACGATGAACGATTTCGGCCACGTCTTCGACCCGTACAACGGCGAGATCTACGACAACCGGCGGGCCACGTTCGCGGACAAGGGCTGGCACGACGTGCTGCCCGTGACCGACGCCGCCACGCGCACGACCCGGCCGTCGGTGCCCGGCAAGACCTTCCAGGTCCGGCCGCGGCCGGAGGATGTCGATCCGTTCATCCTCCAGGCGACCTTTCGCGGCGGGCTGACCGTCGCGCTTTTCGACGGCAGCGTCCGCACGATCGCCCCGGCGGTCCACGAGTCCGCCTTCTGGGGGCTCGTCACCCCCGCCGGCGGCGAAGTCGTCAGCCTCGATTGAACACCCCCGGCAGTCGGGCTAACCCGATTCGCCGAGGACGAAGTTGCTACCGCAGCAGCGTCAACGCCGACAGCGCGCAGAGCAGGCAGACGGCGAGCGCCAAGACGTAGTGGCGGACGTTGCCGGTCTGGGTGCGGCGGAGGCGGTCGGCCAGGCGGGGGGCGGCGACGGCCGGCAGGCTCATGGCGGCGTCCAGGCTCAGGCGTTGGCCCTTGTCGCGGGTCGCCACCAGCCGGCCGAGGGCGAGGGTCGGGCCACTGAAGAGCGTGCGGTAGAGCGCGTCGAAGTTCGAGCGGCGCGGCGCGTGCGTCGGGATCAGGCTTCCGGCGGCGTGGCGGCCGAGCGCGGCGGCGAAGCCGAGGAGGAAGCAGCCGGCCCCCAGCGCGAGGGTCAGGGCGTGGTGGGCGTGGACGGTGGGAGCGGCGACGGGACGGGCGGCGTCGAGGAAAGTCGCCAGCACGGAGTGCTCGGCCTCCCAGACCGGGAGGCCCAGGCCGGCGACGGCGGTCAGCGCGGCGAGGGCGAGCAGCGGCACGGCCATCGACGGCGGGCCTTCGCGGGCGTGACCGGCCGCGTCGCTCCGGGGCGTGCCGGCGAAGGTCAGGAGCCACAGGCGGAGCATGTAGTAGGCCGTCAGGACCGCGCCGACGAACGGCAAGAACCCGAGCCAGGCGAGCCGGTGGCCGGACTGCGCGAAGGCCAGCGACTCGCCGAGGATCAGTTCCTTGCTGGCCCACCCGGACAGGAACGGCACGCCGCTGATGGCCAGGACGCCGACCAACATGGTCACCGCGGTCAGCGGCATCCGCCGGCGCAGGCCGCCCATCGCGCGCAGGTCTTGCTCGTGGTGCAGGGCGTGGATGACGCTGCCGGCCCCGAGGAACAGCAGGGCCTTGAAGGCGGCGTGCGTCACGAGGTGGAAGACGCCGGCCGTCCACGCCCCGGTGCCGACGGCGAACACCATCAGGCCGAGTTGGCTCATCGTCGAGTACGCCAGCACCCGCTTGATGTCGGTTTGCGTCACGGCCACCACCGCGGCGAAGATCATCGTGAACCCGCCGACGCCCTGGACGACGAGCAGACACTCCGGCGTGAACAGCGGGGCGCACCGGGCCAGCAAGTAGACCCCGGCGGCGACCATCGTCGCGGCGTGGATCAGCGCCGACACCGGCGTCGGGCCTTCCATCGCGTCCGGCAGCCAGGTGTGCAACGGCCACTGCGCCGACTTGCCGACGCACCCGGCGAAAATCCCCAGGCCCACGACGAACGGCAGCCACCCGTCGGCCGGGGCGGCGTGCGTGAGCGCGCCGAGGTCGAGGGTGCCGTGGAGTTGCCAGGCGGCGAAGATGCCGACGAGGAAGCCGGCGTCCCCGACCCGGTTCATCACGAACGACTTGGTCGCGGCGGCAATTGCGGCCGGGCGTTCGGTGTAGAAGCCGATGAGCAGGTACGACGACACGCCGACGAGTTCCCAGCCGACGAAGACGTGCAACAGGTTGTCGCCCATGAGCAGGAAGAGCATGGCGAACGCGAACAGGAGCAGTTCGAGGAAGAATTGCCCGAAGCGGCCGCGGCGTTGCGTGTGGGTGACGGGGTCGGCGACAGTGGCGTTGGCTTCGTCGCGCAGGTAGCCCAGCGAGAAGAGCATGACCAGAGTGGTGACGAGGCAGACCATCGGCACCATCGCGGCCGTCAAGGCATCGACGCGGTAGCCGAACCGGAGTTGCGCCGCGCCGTCGGGCCTCGACCCCAGCCGCACCCACTCGACCGACTCGCGGTCGGCGTGCTCCGCGAAGTCCCCACGCGCCAGCCCGGCGAACGCGACGACGGTCGCCAGCCCCATCACGGCGACGGCGAAGACCCCCGGCAGTCGCGTCGGCGCGGCCAGGGGCGACGCCAGCCGGCGGACGGTCCCGGCGACCAGCAGCACGAGCGTACCGGCCAACGGCAGCAGGGTCGCGGCGAGGAACAGGCGACCGGGGGGCAGGTCGAACACGGCGGGCCTGCCAGAAGAGAAGGGGGCGCGATCACCACCGCGGCGGGGACAGTCTACCAGCCGGCGTGCCCGACTGGGCCAGGGAAATGCGCCGGTTGTACCGAATGCCCGCATTTTCGTTCCGGGAGACAACCCTTTTGACGCACTCTTGCCTAAACGGCGCAGTAGTCATTCCCCAGGGGATTAAAGTCGATTGTGAAGCGATTCAGGATCGACGCTTTATTCCCCTGAGGTATAGTCGAGATGTCATGGACGATGGAAACGTCGCCGACGTTCGCCAGGCGACTGAAGCAGTTTTTGAAAGCGCGGCCGCGCGAACTTCGGGCAGCCCTGAGCCACGTCGAGGACTTGCTCGCCGAACTCAACGCGGGTGCCAAGCCCTTGAACGTCCGCCACGGCTGGTGGCACGACGAGCGTCAAGGACTGTACGCGACGGACCAAAAAGGGGCGACCGGGAAGGGCCACGTCCAGCTCCGCCTGTACGTGTATCCCGAGACGGTGTCCGAGGTTCTTTGGCTGTTGACGATCGGCGAAAAGAACACCCAGAAACGCGACCTCCAGGCCTGCCGCGAGATGACGGCCGACCTGGAACCCAAGGAGGGCGATCCCGATGGCCGAAAAACTGGACCCGCTCCGCCCGACGAAAACGGGCCGGTACCGGGGCGTGACCGAGATGGTGAATGAACTCGCCGACGACAATGCGTTCGCCGCGGGAGTCGAAGACGAACTGACCGGCCGGGCATTGATCCGGCAATTGACCGCGATCCGCTGCACGCAGGGCTTGAGTCAGCAAGACATGGCCAAAGCGTTGGGCTGTACGCAGAGTCGCATCTCGAAGATGGAGGCCGGGGCCGACGCGGACTTGAAGTTCGGCGACATCCAGGCTTACGCCCGCGCCGTCGGACTGGACATCGGGGTGGACCTCCGCCGCGCGGACATGACCCTCGTCGAGCGGATCAAACGGGACACACTGACGACCCGCGACACCTTACAACACATCGCCGCGTTGTCCTGCGGCGACTCGACAATGGTCGATGGGCTGCGGGGGTTCATGTACGAACTCCTGGCCAACACGAGTTGGTCCGTCGCTCAAGTCGAACAACGGTTCGCCACCTACGCCCGGGGCATCCCGACGGAGAAGGCTCCCACGGTCAGCTACCGGGGCGACGCCCTCCCGGTTCGGAAAGCCGTCGCCCCGCGGAAACTGTAACGCCGACCCGCCGGGTTACTTCTTGCCCTGCAACTCGTCGGCGAGGTCGTTCACCTCGTACACCTTGCGCAGGGCCTCGATGATGCCCCGGCTATCGACGCTCAGGGCGCGGGCTTCGGTCGCGTCGTAGATGAAGTCCAGCACCAGCGACTGGATGTTGCCGTCGAAGATCAGGCCGACCACTTCGCCCTTGGCGTTGACGACCGGGGAGCCGCTGTTGCCGCCGATGATGTCGGCCGTGCTGACGAAGTTGAACGGTGTTTTGAGGTCGAGCTTGGCCTTCTTCTCTTCCCACCGCTTGGGCAACTCGAACGGGTCCTTGTTGCCCTGGCCCTTGCTCCGCTCGTACAGGCCGGCGAAGTCCGTGAACGCCGGGACGGCCTGGCCGTTCTCCTGGTAGCCCTTCACGGTGCCGTAGCTCAAGCGCAGCGTAAAGGTCGCGTCGGGGTACGTCTTGTCGCCGTCCATCGCGTACCGGGCCTTGGCGAGCGCGGAGTAGGCGGCCCGCTTCGGCTCGTCGATCTTCGTCTCGAACTCCTTGCGGACCTCGCGGGACTTGGCGTCCACGAGCTTGGCCAGTTCGATCATCGGGTCGTTGGCCGCGTCCACGGCCGCCTTGCCGCCCTCGTACAGCTTCTTGCGCACCGCCGGGTCTTTCACCTTGGTGCCGCTGACGAGTTCAAACGCCCGGTCGCGCGGCGACTTGCCGGCGAGAATCTTCAGGACCAGCGGGTCGGCCGCGCCGTAGTGCCCGGCGAGCATCGTCAGGCTGTCGGCGAGCTTCAGCGTCTCGAAGTCGTCGTAGTGCGGGGCGTCCGAGAACAGGGCGAATTCGAGACTCTGCGACTTCGCGTCGCCGAACTCGGGCAACCGCTCGCCGGCCGCCTTCGGCTTCTCGTCGCCGGCCCGGACCAGGGTGCGGGCCATGCCGAAATAGGCGGTGTTGAAGGCCCCGCCGTTGGCGTAGAAGCTCGCGTCCTTCACCAGCGTCGCCCGCAGCTTCTCCGCCGCCGCGATGGTGTCGAACGCCTTGGCGGTCGTGGCCGTCTCGGACGTGGCCGGGGTGTCCTGGAGGAACTGCTTCAACCGCGCCTCGTCGGCCACCTTGCGGGCCATGAGCGTCGGGTCGAGCAGCCCGGCCAGGCCGCCGATGCGGGCCTTGCGGCTGTTCTGGATGCCGAACAGTTCTTCCTCGCCCTTCTGGCGGTTCGACTCGCTGCGCTGGACCCACGAATTGATGAGCACTTCGAGGCGGTTGAGCCGTTGTAGCAGGTACGGGTAGCCGGTGTCGCGCTGGTACTCCAACTCGGCGATGGTGTTCTGGCGGGTCGTCCGGCCGGGGTGGCCGCTGACGAAGATCAGCTCGCCCTCCTTGCTGCCGGCCTCGCTCCACTTCAGGAAGTGTTCCGGCGCGATCGCCTTACCGTCCTCGTAGACGCGGAAGAAGCAGACGTCGAGGTCGAACCGCGGGTACTCGAAGTTGTCCGCGTCCCCGCCGAAGAAGGCGATGCCCTTCTCCGGGGCGAACACCAGCCGGATGTCGGTGTACTTCTTCGAGACGTACAGGTGGTACTGGCCGCCGGCGAACAGCGTCACCACGTCGGCGCGGACGCCCTTGGCGGGGTCGGCGGCGGCCTTTTCGATCTCGCCGATCTTCGCCTGCCGGGCCTTGAAGGCGTCGGCCGGGGTCATGTCGGGCCGGACGGCGGCGGTCACCTCGTCGGTGACGACCTTGATCGACTGCAGCACGTTGAGTTCGAGGCCCTTGCAGGCGATCTCTTCGGCCGCCGTCTTGGCGTGGAAGCCGTCGCGCAGGTAGTTCTTCTCGGCCGTCGAGAGCTTCTGCAAGTCGTCGGCCCCGACGTGGTGGTTGGTCATCACGAGGCCGGTCTTCGACACGAACGACCCGGACCCGCCGGAGTTGAACCGGACGCTCGACTTCTGGACGTGGTCGAGCCACTTGGCGTCCGGCTCGAAGTTGTACTTCTCCTTGAGCTGCTTCAAGGGCGGGGCGTTGAAGAGCCACATGCCCTCGTCGCCGTGGACGGTGGGGGAGTCGAGCATGATGGCACCAACCGCGGCGACGGCCGCGAGTACGCGGGAACGCACTGTCATGGGGAAACCACTCCAAACAGGCAACGAACCCCCACGAACTGTGGGGGAACGCTCAGTATAGGCGCGACAAGATCGGACTGCCGTTCCGCCCGCGCGGAGTTATAACACCCCCGACCGGACCCCGCCTCGTTCCCCGTTGGTGCGCCATGCCGGACGACCGCCGCTTGACCGCGTTTCAAATCCACCCGCACTCGAACATGGACCTCACGCCGGCGGGCGTGGACCGCGACTGGATGGACGCGGCCGACCAGCGGCACCCGTACCGCTGCCTGCCGTTGAACATCGCCAACCAGAACGGCTGGTTCCTGAGTTGCCCGACGGATTTCCGCGTCTTCTGGTACGGCGGGGCCGCGGCGAAGGACCTGGACGTCGAGTTCCTCGGGCACAAAGACCCGTCGGTCACGAGCCACTTCGGCAGCGGCGTGTTGACCTTTTCGATCCCGTACCTGTTCCGCACCCCGGAGGGGATCAACCTGTGGGTCAAAGGGCCGGCCAACATGCCCAAGGACGGCGTCGTCGCACTCGAAGGGATTGTCGAAACCGACTGGGCGACCTCGACGTTCACGATGAACTGGAAGGTGACCCGGCCGAACGAGTGGATCACCTTCCGCCGGGGCGAGCCGGTCTGCCTGATCGTGCCGATCCCGCGCGGCCTGACCGAGTCGCTCGACCCGGGCGTCGAACTGCTGAGCGAGAACCCGGCCGTCCACGCCCAGTACCTGGAATGGGAGGCCAGCCGCCGCGGCTTCCTGGAGGGCCTGCGGACGCTGAACCCGGACACGGTGAAGCGCGGCTGGCAGAAGGACTACTTCCAGGGCAAGACCGACGCCGGCACGTTCACCGGCCACCAGACGCGGCTGGGCGTCAAAGAGTTCCACCGCGGCACCCCGCCGGCGTAGTCCGCGACATTTCTTGGACACTCCGGCGTGCCGCCGCACTGGTGGGGTGCGATGATCGACCCCGACCCCCCTGACTCCGAGTTGGTCCGCCGAACCCTCGCCGGCGACCGGAACGCTTTCGCCGGCCTGTACGACCGGTACGCCCGGTTGGTGCGGGCGGTCGCGGCCGACGCCGGGCCGGGCCGCGGCGAGGACGCTTGCCAGGAGGCGTTCCTGCGGGCCTACCGTGCTCTGGGCCGCCTACGCGACGCCGACCGCTTCGGCCCCTGGCTCGTCGGCATCGCCCGCCGCGTGACCCGGGAGGCCCGCCGCCGCCCGCGCGGTGAGCCGCTGCCGGACGCCGTCGCCGACCCGCGGCCGCCCCACGAACGCGACGCCGACGACGCCGACGAGTTCGCCCACGCCCTGGCCCTGGTGGCCCGGCTACCCGAGGAGGAGCGGCGGGCCGTGAGGCTGTTCTTTTTGAGCGGGCGCGACGCCGGCGAGACGGCCCGGCTGCTGGGCCGGTCCCGGTCGGGCACCTACGCTCTGATCGCCCGCGCCGTCGCCACCCTCGCCCGCCGGGCCGGGGTCGAACGGACCCCTCGGGAGGCCCCACGATGACCTGCCTGACCGACGCCGCCCTCACCGCCCTCGCCCTCGGGGGGGCGGCCCCCGACACCCTGGCGCACCTGGCCGACTGCCCGGCCTGCGCTGACCGCGTCGCCCGAGTTCGCGCCGCCCTCGACCACTTCGAGGCGGCTCACACGGCACCCGACCCCGGCCACGCGGCCGGCCGGGCGCGACTGCTTCAGGCACTGGCGACGGAGCCGGTGCCGCACTGCCCCACCTTCCTTCGGAGAGTTCTCATGGACCGTCGCACTTGGGCCGCCACTGCGGCCGCCGCCACCACCCTCGCCGCCGCCGTGATTCTGGGCCTGGGCGGCACGCCGTCCGTCGCCCTGGCCGACGGCCTCAAGCCGTTCCGGGAGGCCAAGTCGTTCACCTGCGTGTTGATCTCTCTCGACGGCGGTAAGCCGGTCGAGAACAAGGGGCCGAAGTCGACGCAGACGCTCACTTGGGCCGCCCCAGGCTCGCTGAGGAGCGACATCCAACTCGACGGGAAGCCCTACCGAACAGACGTCCTTCCGCACCAAAAACCCGGCGTGTCCTTCGAGCACAGCCCGAAGACGTTCCGCGCGACGGATGCGAAGCCCGGCCGGCAGGAGTCGATGGTCCTTCGGCTCATCGCCGAGTTGGCGACGTACTCCGCCGCGGACCAGAAGCCGGCCGGGGCCGACGACATCAACGGCGTGAAGGCCCAGCGCTTCGACCTGTCGGTGCCGGTCCCCGAACTGAAGGACGCGACGTGGCGCTACCGCGTCTGGATCGACCCGGCGGCGAAGCGGCCGGTGCGGGTCGATTACGCCCTTCAGGCGAACCGAGACCCGGCCGCGGCGGGGGTCATCGGGCTGCGGCTGGAAACGTTCGAGTGGGACGTGAAGACCGACGGCCTGTTCGACACCACGCCGCCCGCGGGCTACATCGCCGCGCCGAAGAAGTAGGCTGCGCGGTTACCGCCCCACCACCCACACCTGGGCGTCAAAGAGTTCCACCGCGGCACCCCGCCGGCGTAACGGCAGCAAAGTGCAGTGCCCGGTTCGTCTTCGGCTCCGCCGCAGGCGAACTCCCGGCGAGCGGCCCACGTGAGTGGGCTGTTCCAACCTGGAATGCCCGGAACTTCCCCCCGCGAGCGGCCGGGACTCCATCCCGGTCGCGTCTCCCCATTCCGGGTTGGAACAGCCCACTCACGTGGGCCGCTCGCCGGGAGTTCGCCTGCGGCGGAGCCGAAGACAACCCGGCCCCCTGCGAATTATCGTGCCAGGGCGACCAGCGTTGCCAGGGCGAGCAGCGTGCCGACGCCGCAGACGAGGGCCAAGGCCACGAAAAGGCGGCGGGGCGGCGAAGCGACTGCGGCGGCGATGACCGGGGTCGGCAGGTTCTCGACGGTCGCTTCGGACTCGATGCCGTACCAGGGGGACGTGTCGTCCGGCGACCGGCCGGGGCGGGGGGCGGGGCGGTCGTCGTAGGCGGCGTGCAGGGCGTCCAGGAAGCCGCCGCTGACGGGGGCGGGCGGGCCGAAGGCCGGCGCGGGCAGGTCGAAATCGACGCCGGGGGCCGCGTCGTCGCACTCGGCGAACGCTTCCAGCCGGGCCGCGACCTCTTCCGCCGACACCGGCCGGTGCGACGGGTTCGGGGCCAGCAGCGATTGCAACAGCGCCTCGACGGCCGGGGGCAGGGTCGGCCGGACGGCGCGGGCGGACGGGGCGTCGCCCGCCGGCGGGCGGCCGGTCAGCAGGTAGAACAGGACCGCGCCGAGCGAGTACAGGTCGGACGCGACCGACGCCTGGGTGCGGGGGGTGGCGAGTTCCGGGGCGCGGTACGGGCGGGGGTCGGGGTCGGCGTCGGCCGGCGGAGCGGTGCCGAAGTCGGACACCTTGACCTCGACCCGGCCGGGCTTCGCCACGCCCTCGGCCCCGGGCCGGCCGACGACGACGCACCCGGGGTGGAAGTGCCCGTGCGGCAGGCCCCGTTCGTGGGCGTGGTGCAGGCCGAGCGCCGCCTGCCGGGCGACCTCGCAGGCGCGGGCCGTGGGCAGCCGGCGGGTCTGGGCGACGAGGTCGGCGAGGGGCACCGCCTCGACGTACTCCTGGACGACGTACAGCCGCTCCCCGGCCTCGTTCGCGTCGAGCACGGTCATCACGTTCGGGTGGGCCAGGCGGGCGGCGGCGCGGGTCTCGGCCTGGACGGCGGCCCGCCGGGCCGGGTCCCGGGTCGTGGCCGCCGCCAGCACGCGGATCGCCACCAGCCGGTCCATCGTCCGGTGCCGGGCCTTGTACACGCGCTCGTGCCGGCCGCGGCTCAACTGGTCGAGCAGGACGTACTGGCCGAGCACCAGTCCGTCCGACTTGCCGGCGAGCAGGCGCTGGGCCTGGAACGGCGTGAGCACCCCGGCCCCGACGAGCGCGAGGGCAGCGGCGGCGGCCGATTCGGTCGGGTCGAGGAGGCGGACGGCGCGGGCGAAGTCGGCGTCCGCTAGCAGCCGCGAGCACCGGAGCGTGGCCACGAAGGCGGTGCCGGTGCCGGTCGAGTGGTCGTGGGCGGTCATGGGCGTGAAGTCCGGGTCGCAGTCCCGCCGCCGGGTCCAACCGGCCGCGCTGGCCCAAACTTAGGACGCGACTGCCGCCCGTGCCCGCGGAAACCGCGCACCCGGGTCACGGCGCGACGACGAACTCTTTGTCGTCGATCGCTTTCAGCGCTTTCGTCGCGGTGACGGTCATGGTCATGAACGCCTTGCCGTCGTGGGTGACGACGGCCGTCGTCGGGATCATGACCCCGTCGAATTTCTTGAAGTCGCTCAGGCGGGTGTCTTCCTTGACCTTCTTGGTGCCACTCCCGCTGAGGGCGAGGGCGTCGCGGGTGTGCCGGACGAGGTACCCGGTCTTGGCGTCGAAGTACAGCGTCACCGGCCGCGCCTCGGTGCCCTTGGCCGTCGGCGTGGCCGTGACCACGTTGGCCACGTCCCCGCCGATTTTCTCGTCGGCGGACGCTTTGAGCGCGTACTTGTCGGTCAGCAGCGGGACGAGGGTCGCCACGTCCTGGGCGACGACGGCCTGGCGGATCTCGGCCTTCTGTGCGGCGTCGATCTTGTCGGCCTTGCCGTTACTCGTCTGCGCGAAGGCGTCCCCGTTCATGACCTGGACCAGGTCCAGTTTCAGCCCGTTGATCTCGGTCTTGAGGGTCAAGCGGAGCTTGTCCGGCGCGGCGAACAGGAGGTCGCTGGTGAACGTCAGGTCGGCCCCGGGCACCGCCATCGTGCCCGTGACGGTGGACGACGAGGTGCCGAACGCCTTGAGCGCGTCCGCCCCGCCGTGCGCCGCAATCGCCTTGCGGACGACCGCTGCCGCGTCCGGGACCTCCTGCGCCGGAGCGACCAGCGCGACCCCCGTCAGCAGCGCGAGCGTGAGGAAGAACCGCATGGGAATGTCTCCGGTGGGTGAGAATCGCGTGCGCCGCACTCGGCGTTACACGCCCTTGGCCTGGTCGCGGACTTCGCCCTTGGGCAGGTT
Organism: Fimbriiglobus sp.; assembly: GCA_043745465.1. Classification (GTDB taxonomy): domain Bacteria; phylum Planctomycetota; class Planctomycetia; order Gemmatales; family Gemmataceae; genus Fimbriiglobus. The sequence goes on along the minus strand of JAYTSV010000047.1, from coordinate 17,201 downwards.
CGGCGTGGACTTCAGGATGGCCATCATGTTCCGCTTGTACGCCTCGACGCCGGGCTGGCCGTAAGGGTTGATCTGGGCCAGCCGGCCTTCCATGACCGTCGCCAGCATGAGCATTTGCAGCAACTGGCCGACGGTGTGCTCGGTCAGCACGGGCAGGACAATGTCGGCGGTCGGGCGGGCGGCCTCGGCGTAGGCCTGGTTCGCGCCGTGCATGGCCGCTTCTTGCAGGTCGGGCAGGCCGCGGCGGCTGATCCCGTTCAGGTCGTCCTCGTTGCGGTCGGACATGCCGACTAGCACGGCCGGGTGCTTCTGCGTGCGGACGATCAGGTTGTTGATCATCTTGTCCCGGGTGCCGTCCTGGTGCTGCTGGCCGCGCGAGTGCAGGTCGCGGGTGTACACGCTCGTGATCGGCGTCGGCCCGCGGCCGGACTTGCCCAGGCTCTCGGACAACAGTTGGTCGTACCAGAAGCCGACCGACTCGAGTTTCTTCGAGTAGACGGCCATGACCCGGGTCGGCTTCTTCGCCTCGGTCGCCATCAGGTGGTTGACCGCGGCGAACTGCAAGACCGGGTTGCGGTCGAACGGCTCCTCCAGGAACCGCTTGGTCATCGCCGCCGCGCCCAACAGCAGCGCCCGCACGTCCAGGCCCATCACGGCGGCGGGGAGCAGGCCGACTGGGGTGAAGACGCTGTACCGGCCGCCCACGTCGTCGGGGATGGTCAGGATGTCCTCGTCGGGGATGCCCTCGGCCCGGGCCAGGTCGCGGAGCTTGCCCTTCGGCCCGGTGATCGGCACGATCAACTGCTTGAGCCAGTCGGACTTGATCCCGTAGTACTTCGCCGCCTCGCCGCGGACGGCCCGGTAGGCGGCGGCGGTTTCGAGCGTGCCGCCGGACTTCGAGATGACGACGACGCCCCACCGCTCCTCGGGCGTCTCGGGTTCGACGCAGGTGTTTTCGAGCAGTTCGAGCAGGTCCGCGAGGGCGTCGTTATCGACGTTGTTGCCCTCGAAGTAAAGCCGCGGCTTGCCGATGCGGAGGTTGCGCGGCAACTCGTTGTGGTAGGTGTGGCACAGCGCGTCGAAGAGCGCCTTGCCGCCCAGGTAGCTGCCGCCGATGCCGAGGACGACGACCCGGTCGGTGTTCTCCCGCAGGCGTTGGGCGAGGCGGTTCAGCTTGCCCAGTTCGGACGCGTCCCCCTTGCGGCGGAAGGCGTCGAGGAGCTTCTGCGGGCCGTCGATGAACCCGGCTTGCAGGGGCAGGAGTTCGGCCGGCGGGTTCTGCAACTCGCGCTCGGCCGCGACCCGACCGCGGACGGCGTTCAGGATCGCCCGCATCGGTTCGAGCCGGTCGGCCGGGAGGAAGTGCTGGGCCTGCAACTCGGCCAGCGGGGTCCACGACTCTACCGGCGGGGCGAGCAGCCGCTTGTAGTCGTACTCGATGTTCTCGTCGGGTAATTGCATGACACTCATCCCACGGCAGGTACGACATTTCTTGCGGCTACTGTACGCCGCACTTCGCCGGCCGTAAACTTCTTCCCCATGAACATCCACGAATTGATCGGCGAACTTCGCGAGCCGGCGAAAACCAAAATCGTCCTGTTAGTGGCCGACGGCCTCGGCGGTTTGCCCGTCGTCAAGGGCGGCAAGACGGAGCTGGAAACGGCTCGCGTGCCCAACCTGGACGCCTGCGCGGCCGACGGCGTCAGCGGCCTGAGTACCCCGGTCCTGCCCGGCGTGACCCCCGGCAGCGGCCCCGGGCACCTCGGCCTGTTCGGCTACGACCCCCTCGAATTCCGCATCGGCCGCGGCATTCTCGAAGCCCTCGGCATCAACTTCGCCGTCGGCGCGAGCGACGTGGCCGTCCGCGGCAACTTCTGCACGATGGCCCCGGACGGCACCATCGCCGACCGCCGGGCCGGCCGGCCGACGACCGCGCGGTGCATCGAAGTCGTCGAAAAACTCCGGACGATCACCCTGCCGGGCGTCGAGATTTTCGTCGAGCCGGTCAAGGAGCACCGCTTCGTCCTCGTGTTCCGCGCCGTCGGTTTGGGCGGACACGTCAACGACACCGACCCGCAAGTCACCGGCGTCGAGCCGCTGCCGGCCGTCGGCAAGGACGCGCCGAGCCAGCGCACCGCCGAGTTCGCCAACGCCTTCATGGCCCTGGCCCGCGAAGTCTTGCGGCACGAGCCGGACTGCAGCGGGGCGGTCCTCCGCGGGTTCGCCACGTACCCGACGATCACGACCTTCGCCGACCTGTACGGCCTCAAACCCGCCGCCATTGCCGTCTACCCGATGTACAAGGGCCTGGCCCGCCTCGTCGGCATGGACGTGCTGGACGCCGGGCAAACCCTGGCCGACCAGATGGCCCGGCTCAAGGCGAGCTGGAACGACTACGACTTCTTTTTCCTGCACTACAAATACACGGACAGCACCGGCGAGGACGGCAACTTCCCCGCCAAGGTCGAGATGATCGAAAAGCTCGACGCGATCGTCCCGCAAATCCGCGCCCTGAACCCGGACGTGTTCATCGTCACCGGCGACCACAGCACCCCGAGCAAGTTCAAGTCGCACTCGTTCCACCCGGTGCCGACGGTCATCGTCGCCCCCGAAACGGTACGCCCGGACGGCAACACCGAGTTCAGCGAGGCCGCCTGCCTCCGCGGCGGCCTCGGCCACTTCCGGGCGGTGCACCTGATGCTCCTGGCCATGGCCCACGCCGGCCGCCTCGGCAAGTACGGCGCGTGAGAACGGTGCGATGAAGCCATTCGCCCGGAATGCGAAGGACTTCCCCCCGCGAGCGCCGAACCCAATCAGCCGGGTCGTCGCTTTAAAGCAGCGCGGCGAGTTCATCGACGAGGGTCTCGAAGCGGGTCAGGGCGGCCTCCACGGGGGCGGGGGTGGACATGTCCACGCCGGCGTCGCGGAGCAGGTCGAGGGGGTCCTTCGACGACCCGGCCTTGAGGAAATTCAGGTAGGCGTCGAGTTCCGGCTTGCCGCCGGACGCGACCCGGTCGGCCAGGGCGATCGCGGCGCTCAACCCCGTGGCGTACTTGTACACGTAAAAGGCGCGGTAGAAGTGCGGGATGCGCAGGCACTCCAGCGCCAACTCGTCGTCCAGGGCGAAGCGCGGGCCGAAGTACGCGTCGAGCAGTTTCTTGTACTCCGCCTTCAACGCGTCGAGGGTTAACGGTTCGTTGCGCTCGGCCAGGTCGTGGATGACGGTTTCAAACTCCGCGAACATGGTTTGGCGGACGATCGTCCGGCGGATGTCGTCGATCTCGCGGTTCAGGAAGTACGCCTTTTCGCGGTCGCTGGTGGCGTGCTTGACGAGGTGCCGGCCCAAAAACTGCTCGTTAAAGGTGCTCGCCACCTCGGCCACGAAAATCGTGTACGCGGAGTATTGGTACGGTTGGCCCTTCGAGTAGTACGAGTGCATACTGTGCCCGGCCTCGTGGGCCAGGGTGTACACGTTGTCCAGGACTTCGGGCTTGTAGTTCATCAGGATGTACGGGTCGCTGTCGTAGCACCCGCTGGAGAACGCGCCGGAGTGCTTGCCCTTGTTCTCGTACCGGTCGCACCACCGGCCCCGCAGCCCCTTGGCCAGGGCGTTCGTGTAGTCGGTGCCCAGGACGCCCAGCGAGTCGATGACCAGTTCGACCCCGGCGTCCCACGGCGTCGTCTTGTCGATGTCGCTCAAGATCGGCACGTACACGTCGTAGAAGTGGACCGCGTCGAGCTTCATCGCCCGCCGCCGCAGGTCGTAGTACTTGTGGACCGCCGGGAGCTTGTTGCGGACCGCGATCAAGAGGTTGTCGTAGACGGTCGCCGGGACGTTGTCGGGGAACATCGCGGCGGCGCGGGCGGTCGGGTAGTTGCGGACGCGGGCGGTGAACACGTCCTGTTTGACGCTCCCGGCCAGGGTCGCGGCCAGGGTGTTCGCGTGGTCGGTGTACTCGGCGTAATACTGGTGGAAGGCCGTCTTGCGGACGGCCCGGTCGGGGTGTTCGAGGCACTGCATGTAGCTGCCGTGGGTCAACTCGATCGTCTTGCCCGGGCCGACTTCGATGGTGCCGAACTTCAGGTCGGCGTCGAGCAGTTGGTCGAACACGTTGTGCGCCGTCTGGCTCGTCTCGGTGGCCAGCGCGAGGACGCGCTCCTCGGCCTCGGACAGCGTGTGCGGCTTGAACCGCTGCAGGCGGTCCAGGGTCAGCCGGTGCGGGGCGAGTTCGGGCGAGGCGAGGTACGCGGTCATCGTCGGTTCGGGGATCGCCAGCACCTCGGGCCGGAAGTAGCTGCCGGCCTCGGCGGCCTTCGCGGCGACGCCCACGAACCGGGCCTTCATCCCCTGGTACGGGCCGCACGCCACGTCCTCGGTCGTCCGCAGGAAGGCGTACGTGCCCAGCCGGTCGGCGGCGCGCTCGACGGCCAGGTCGAAGTCCAGCCCGGCCCGGAGCGCGGCCGCACTCGTGCCGAGCCGCCCCTTGTGCGCGGCGTACCCGGGGATGGTCGCCTCCCAGGCCGTAAAGTCGGCCTCCCAGGCGGCGTCGGTCGGGTACAGGCTGGCCAGGTCCCAGGTGTCGGCCGGGGCCACTTCGGGCCGGGTCGGCAGTCGTTCCGTCGTCGCCATCGGTTAAACGTCCTTCGGCAAAAGGGAAGAATCGAACCGCCGCCAGGCCCGCAGCGTCCGCCAGGCGACGAGCATCGCCAACAGCCAGTGCAGCGTACTCACGCCCAGGTAGAGTTGGTGCCAGCGGCGGAACAGTTTGCGGTCGAGGACCGTCCCCGCGTCCGCGTCCAGGAGCGCCCCCATGACCGGGTGGACCGCGAACAGCACGACCAAGAGGACCGCACAGACGGCCACGAGCCGACCCCGCAGCGCGTCGCCCCGGACGGCCAGGCAGTCCCAGGCGAGGGCCGCGCACCAGAGCACGCCGAAGGCGTTCAGCCAGACGGTGACCTGCTGGGTGATGAAGCCTTGCAGGCGGTCGGAGCCGAGTTGCTCCGCGCCGACCGGGACGACGACGCCGCCGTAAACGACGAACCCGCCCTGCCAAAGCAGGAAAGCGTGGACGACCATGAAGCGCCGCAAGATTTCGACCATTCGGCGGAACCCGACGAGAAACGGTTGCCCGGACGCGCGGTATCTTACAATACTGCCAAGTCATTCCCCCCGCGAGGCCGACCGATGCGATCGTTGTTCACCGCCCTCTTGCTCGCCGGCCTGGCCGGCCTCGGTGTGGCCTGCTCCGCCGCCCAGGACCCCGCGAAAGTGACCGCCAAAGAGAAGGACAAGGGCAAGCCCGTGCCCCTCAAGGTGGGCGACGCGGCCCCGCCGATCACCGTGCAGAAGTGGCTCAACGGCGGCGAAGTGAAGGGGTTCGAGGCGGGCAAAGTCTACGTCCTGGACTTCTGGGCGATCTGGTGCGGGCCGTGCATCCAGGCGATGCCGCACCTGAGCGAACTGGCCAAGGAGTACGCCAAAGACGGCCTGGTCGTCTTCCCGGTGACGACGACGGACAAGCGGAACACGCTCAAGCAGGTCGAGGAGTTCGTCGCCAAGCGGGGTCCGAAGCTCGGCGTGCCGTTCGCCGTGTGCGAGACCGCCGACATGGACAAGGCGTGGTTCGAGGCGTCCGGCCAGCAGGGCATCCCGTGCTCGTTCGTCGTGGACAAGCAGGGCAAGGTGGCGTTCATCGGCCACCCGATGGAACTCGACGAGGTGCTGCCGATGGTCCTCGACGGGACCTGGAAGGGCGAGGCGAGCGTCAAGGCGATCAAGGCGGCGGACGAGGAACTCGAAGCCGTTCAGGCGGCGGCCGAGAAGGACGCCGGGGCGGCCCTCGCGGCCCTCGACGCCTTCGGCAAGAAGTACCCCAAGCGGACGGCGACCCTCGGGTTCGTTAGCACGAAGCTCGTGACCCTGATGCAGGCCAAGAAGTTCGACGAGGCCAAGGCGGCGAGCGAGCAACTCCTGGCCGACGCGCTGAAGACCAAGAAGGGCACCTTCTTGCAAGTCGTCGGCGGCGTCTGGGGGGCCAAGCAGCTCAACCCGGACAAGCTGCACCTCGACTTCGTGACCAAGGCCGCGGACGCGGCCGTCGCCCTGGACGACAAGGACGCGGTCACGGCGTTCCGCGCGGCCGCCGCCTACGACACCGTCGGCAACCCGGCGAAGGCCGCTGCACTCGGTGCGAAGGCGATCGACTTGGCCGGCGACGACGACGAGTTGAAAGCGGCCCTCAAAGAAGCCGTGGCGAAGTTCAAGAAGTAACGCCGCCCCCTCCGACGGAGCCTCCTACCATGATTCGGACGGCGACGCTCGTGCTCGCGCTGGCGACCTGCGTCGCCGGGTGCGCCGCCAAGGACGAGCACAAGGCGGGCTACCGCCGGCTGCTGAACGTCGGCGACCCCGCGCCGCCGCTGACCGCCACCCGGTGGCTGAACGGCGACCCGGTGACGCGGTTCGAGCCGGGCAAGGTGTACGTCCTGGACTTCTGGGCGACGTGGTGCGGGCCGTGCCTCCAGGCGATGCCGCACCTCGCGGAGTTGGCCCGCGAGCACGAAGCGGCGGGGCTGGTCGTGATCCCGGTGACGACGGTCGGCGGCCGCAACTCGCTCCAGTCGATTGAGGCTTACGCCTCAGCGAACGGCCCGGACCTCGGCCTGCGGTTCGCCGTGTGCGAAGACCGGCGCATGGAAAATGCCTGGTTCGCCGCGTCGGGCCAGGAAGGCATCCCGTGCTCGTTCGTCGTCGATCGCGCGGGCAAGATCGCTTACATCGGTCACCCGATGGAGGTGGACGGGGTGCTGACCGCCGTCCTCGCCGGGACTGGGCCGAACGACGCGAAGTGACCGCTCGAACCCCTGACCGGCCGACCGAGGGAACCGATGGACGTGCCGTGCCCGAACTGCCGCGCGGTCTTGCGCGTGCCCGCCGAAGTCGCCGCCGCGTTCGCCGGGAAGCGGGCGAAGTGCAAGAAGTGCGACCACCGCTTCCCCCTGCCCGGCGTCCCGGCGGACCCGAACGACGGCTCGGTCCTGCTCAGCGAGGCCGACAAGCCGGCCGCGCCGCCGCCCGGAAGCCCCTTCGGGTTCGACGAGGGGGACGCCGTCGTCGCCGTCCGTAAGCCCGGGTCGGTGGCGAAACACAAGCTCAGCGCCGACGCCCCCCGGCCGGCCGCACCGGCGAAGTCGGCGAAGACGCTGCTCCTCCTGGTCGGCGGAGCCGTAGGCCTGGTCCTGGCCGGCGTCGGCGCGACTGCGGCCGTCTTCGTCCTGGTGCTCAAGCCGGCCGCCCCGGTCGCCGCCGAGGCCGTGCCGCGCAAGGAGCAGGCCAAGGAAAACGCGAAGGCCGCGCGGCCGGCCGGGGGGAGGGTTCCGCCGAACGAAGCGGTCCTGGCCCCGATCCCGCCGCCGCCCGACGACGACCCGAAACCCGCCGCCGCGGCCCCCGCGATGGTCGCCAAAGCCGCCGCTCCCGTGGCCGGGAAGGCCGCCCCGCCGCCGGCCGGCCTAGCCGCCGGCGGGGTCGCCTTCGACAAACTGCCAACGCCCTCGGCCGGCCCGCGAAAACTCGTCGCCCCGGCCCGCGTGACCATTGCCCTCGACGCCCCGCTCGACGACGTGTTGGCCGTCGCCTTCAGCACGGCGCGGCCGCAAGTCGTCGCCGTCTTGTGGCGGTCCAACGCCGGCTTTCAAGGTGCGGGCGTCAAGGACACGCTCGACGTGTACGCGGCCACCGGTGCCCGGACGGCCCGCCTCGTCCTGGCCGCGGACGGCCTGCCCGCCGGGCGGCCGCGCCTGCTGAGCGTCTGCCCGGACGGCCAGCACGCGGCGACCGAACTGCCGGCCGGCAAGCTCACCGTCTTCCACCTGAGTCGCGGCAAGCCGGCGCTCGACGGGGTCGATCCGTTCGCCGACGCCCCGGACGCCAAGGGCCTCGCCGTCGTCGCCTTCCTGGACGACGCGCACGTCGGGGTGCTCGACCGGTCGGGCAACGGCCAGAGTTGGGCCGTCGCCACCGGCAAGGGCGTCCCGGCCGCCCCGCCCCGGCCGAAGCGGACGGCCTTCGGCAGCACCTTCAGCGAGATCGTCAACGGGGTCGCGTACACCTACGTCGGCCCGACCGCGACGCAGGTGGCGATGACGCCGACCGCCGTCGCCGGCCTGGACGCGGCCCAACCGGGCGCGAGTGCGGCCGGGTTCAACGCCGCGGCCGGTGCGACCGCCGTGGCCCTCGACGGCGCGGGCAAGGCGGTCGCCGCGCTCTTCCCCGGCAAGACCCCGGCCGACGGGTTCGCGCTCCTCCTGGGCAAGCCCGCCGACCCCGCCCCGCCCGGCCCGCTGGGCTTTCCCGCCGCCGCCGGCCCGGCCGACGACGTCCGCTTCCTGGCCGGCGATACACTCGTCGCCGTGCAGTCGAACAAGCGGACGGCGACGACGTTCCTGGACGCCGAGAGCCGCACGGCCGTCGCCTACGTCACCGCCGCCGGGCCGACCGTGCAGTACGGCGACCCGGCCGGCCGGCGGCTCTGGTGGCTCCTCCCGGACGCGAAGGACGCCAAGAAGACGCGCCTCCTCGCGGCCAGCGCCGACTTCGACGACTACCAGGCGACCCTGACCGAAGCCCGCGCCGCCCGCCAACCCGTCGCCCTGCTGTTGACCGAAGCCGGGATCGAAAAGTAAGCCGCTTCGTCCCGGCGGTGCCGCGTAAACTATCCCGGGCGTTCCGCGGAGAGGGTCGAGCGATGCCGGTCGGTTTCTCCTGGGTCGATCGGCCGCACCTCGCGGGGCTGGCCCGGCCGGACGGCCCCGACGACCTCGCCTGGCTCCGCCGCAACGGCATCGACGTGCTCGTGTCGCTGACCGAGGCCCCGCCCGACCGCCGGGGCGTGAACGACGCCGGCCTGATGACCGTCCACATCCCCATCCCGGACATGACCGCCCCGACCGTCCGCCAGTTCGAGTTGTGCGTCGAGACGATCGCGCGGGCGAAGCGGTCGGGCATGGGCGTGGCCGTCCACTGCGCCGCCGGCAAGGGCCGGACGGGCACGATGCTGGCCGGGTACTTCGTCGCCGCCGGGATGACGGCCGACCGCGCCATCGAGCACGTCCGCGACCTCCGCCCCGGGTCGATCGAGACCCCCGAGCAAGAAGACGCCGTCCGCCTGTACGCCCTCCGCCGCCCGAACCTGGCGTAACCCGGTCCGCGTTAGGCGAACGCCCGGTGCAACTGAGCGACCAATCCCGGCGACACGTCGGCCGGCCCGGAACCCACGACGACGGCCAACGATTCGGCAAGTGTCCGCCCCTCGGTCAAGGACACACCGGCGGCCGCTACGGCGACCGACCGACTCATGCCGGCCGAACAGCAGACCAAGACTGGCACGCCGGATCGTAACAGTGCCGCGAGGGACTCGACTGCCAACCGCAAGAGCCACGCGGGATTGTCGCCGCCGTCGGACAACGGGAACCGGCAGCGGATCAAGACTCGCGGCAGGACCGCCGGCGGCTCGCAATCGGCCAACTCGATCACCGCTTCGACCCCGGCGTCGAGCACGGCCCGAACGTCCCGCAGATCGCCCGCGTGGCCGAGCCACAAAGAACGCTCCGCGATACGCCGCATGGGTCAACCCCTCTCCACAGCCAGCCTCGATCAATTATCGCATCGCCCCGGGAACCGTTCCCATAGCCCGGCCTCACAGAGGCCAGCTACAGAAGAGGGCTCGACCTACTGGAAACTCGGCACGTGGAAACGCGACAGATCGTCGCGAGCAGACTGTTCGACCGGCGGGAGTTCTGCGGGCGCGGGCGTGGCGGCACCTCATGGAAACAACTTCGTCAGTCGCCCCGGGCCGGTCCGATCCCGCGCGCGGTTACTTCACGAAGACGAACTCCTTGACGTTGAACAGGGCGTGGGCGAGGTCGGTCCAGGCTTTGGGGTCGGGGCCGGCGGCGAAGGCGGTCGCGGCGGCGAGTTCGGCGGGCGTCGGCGGGCGGGCGAACGCCTGGCGGTACATGCGGTCGATCCGCTCCTCGGGCGTCCCGGGGGTGGCCAGCGTCCGCGTCGCCCACAGGGCGGCCTGGGCGTGGACGAACGGGTCGTTCATCAGGATCAGCGCCTGCGCGGGGACGTTCGACGACTGCCGCCGGCCGACCGTGCTGAACGGGATCGGCGTGTCGTAGGCGAGCAGGAACGGCGACAGGAAATTGCGGCGGACGGCCAGGTAGACCGACCGCCGGCCGTCGCCGTCGAGCGGGCCGGAGGCGGGCCGGCCGCGGCCGTCGAGGAACGGCGTCAGGTAGACGAGTGTCGAGGGGCCGCCGGCCTTCGCCAGGTCGAGCCGGCCGCTGACCTGCAACACGGCGTCGCGGATCGCCTCGCCTTCGAGCCGGGCAACGCGGAAGTGGTGCAGCAGCGCGTTCGTCGGGTCGCGGTCGTCGGAGGTCGGGCGGGAACTCATGGCGTAGGCCCGGGTCAGCATCAGCCGCCTCAAGAACGGTTTGACGCGGCGGCCACTTTCGGCGAACTCGACGGCCAGATAGTCGAGGAGTTCCGGGTGCGTTGGGGCTTCGCCCAGCACGCCGAAGTTGTCCGTCGTCGGCACCAGGCCGCGGCCGAACAGGTGGTGCCAGAGGCGGTTGACGACGACGCGGTCGAACAGCGGGTTGCGGGCCGCGTCGGTCAACTGCGCGGCGAGTTCGCGGCGACCGCTGCCCGGGGTGGCGGTGATGCGGGCGGTGCCGGCGAGGGCTTCCAACGAGCGGCGCGGGACGACTTCGCCGGGCGCGCGGGGGTTGCCGCGGATGAAGACCTGCTCGTCCACGCCGTCGGCGTCCCAGAGCGCCGGCACGAGCCGGGACGACCAGGTCACGCCCTTCGCCAAGTCGGCTTCGACCGCCAGCCACGCGGCGGCTTGCTCGGCCGTCAACGGCATCGGCTTGTCGTCGGGGCCGGGGGCCGGCGGGGTCTCGTCGGACTGCACGACCGCGGCGACGGCGAAGTCGGTGCCCTGCGTCGCGGTCAACTCGACGTGCAGCCGCCGGCCGACGTAGTTACCCAAGTCGAGCGTCACCCAGCGGTAGGCCGGCGCGTCGGGGAAGCTCTGGACGAGCGCGGCGTGCAGCGGGCCGGCGATGATCGTGTGGCCGCTGACGGCCGCGTAAGCCAGCCCGCCGCCGCGGACGAGCAGGTGGACGCGCTTGGCTTCGAGCGCGAAGTGCGGCGTCCGGACGGTCACCCCGGCGCGCGGCTGCTTGCCGAGCGCTAGGGCGTCGAGGGCGCTGCCGGGGGTCACTTTGAGCCGGTCCCAGAAGCGGTCGTAAACCAGCGCCCCGCGCGGCTCGGTGCGAACGGACACGACCTTCCCACCACTGGGACTGTAGGTCGGGCGGCCGGCGGCGGCGTGGCGGAAGGTGGGGCCGTCGGCGGTGTCGGGCGTCGGGGCGGCCACGGAGTAATCGACGACGACCTTCTGCTTCGCCATCCACGCGGCCAGGCGCGGGTCTGCCGGCGGTTCCCCTGCCGGAGCCTTCAGCGCCTTGGCGAACTCGTCGGCCTTCGCCGCGAAGCGCCCGGCGAGGTCGCGGTGCTGGTCCATCGTGTCGAAGCGGGCCTGGCGGAAACTGCTGCCTTCGAGCACGCCGTACAGGGCGGCGTAGTCCTTTGCCGAGATCGCGTCGAACTTGTGGTCGTGGCAGCGGGCGCAGCTCACGGTCAGCCCGAGGAACGCCTTCGAGACCACGTCGATGCGGTTGTCGAACCGGTCGGCCTCGTCCTGGCGGATGTCCACCGGCGAGTGGACTTCTTCGCCGAGGTGCCAGAAAGCCGACCCGACGACCGACTCGTTGGCCCCGGTCGCCGGGTCGCGGCGTGGCGAAATCTCGGTGTCGCCGGCCAGGTGCTCGCGGACGAACCGGTCGTAGGGCACGTCGGCGTTGACGGCCCGGACGACGTAGTCGCGGTACTGGTAGGCGTTCGGGATGTCCGGGTCGAACTCGTGGCCGCGCGTCTCGGCGTACCGGACCACGTCCAGCCAGTGCCGGCCCCAGCGCTCGCCGTACTGCGGCGACGCCAGCAACCGGTCGATGGCGGCGGCCCGGTCGGCGGCGGGCAGAAAGGCGTCGAGGTCGGCCGGCGTCGGCGGCAGGCCGGTCAGGGCGAAGGTCGCGCGGCGGAGCCAGACGGCGGGGTCGGCCGGCGGCGCGGGGGTCAGCTTCGCGGCGTCGAGCTTCGCCAGCAGGAAGCGGTCCACCGGGTCGAGCGGCCAGCCGGCGTCCGCGACGGCGGGGATCGCGGGGCGGGCGACCGGCTGCCAACACCAGTGCGCCGCTTTGCGGCCGGCCAGGTCGAAGGCGTCCTTTTTGACCGCCGCCCCGGCGTCCGCGGCGACCTCATCGGGCCACGGCGCGCCGGCCTTCACCCACGCCTCGAAGTCGGCGACCACGGCGTCGGGCAGCTTCCCGGCGGGCGGCATGAGCAGGTCGGTGTTCGCGTACCGCAGGGCTTCGAGCAGCGTGCCCTTGGTCGCGTCCTTGGGCACGACCGCCGCCCCGCTCTCGCCCCCGGCGAGGAGGTGCGCGCGGCCGTCGACGCGCAGCCCGGCCTTGAGCGACTTCGTCGTCGCGCTGTGGCACTTGTAGCAGTGCTGCACGAGGACGGGGCGGATCTTCGCCTCGAAGAAGTCGTCGGCGCGGGCGGCCGGCACGACGGCGAGTGCGAGCAGCAGGGCGAGGGCACGGGTCATCGAGACAGACTCCGAGGCGGGGTGCCCCATTCTACCACGGTCGCGCCCCACTTCCACTGGGGAGTCGTGGTCAGTTCGGGGCCGCGTCGTTACAATCGTACCACCTCGACCCCGCTCGGGTTCGGGGCACATCTCCCGGTTTCCGGAGGCTACGGCCATGGTTCGACGAATGCTCGTTTCCGGTTTCGCGCTCCTACTGCTCGTCGGCGCGGCGGTCGCGGCGGACGCCCTCGAAGTCGCCCTCAAGGACGCCAAGTACACGGACGCCGCCGGCAAAGACTCGACCACCGTCGGGTACAACGAAGGGGACGGCAAGGCCTTCTTCTACACCAACGGGATCGTCAAATCGACCGTCAAGGCGGACGACGACGGCGAGTACACGCTCACCATCGAAGCCTCCTGCGACGAGGCCAACAAGATGCTGGCCAAGATCAAAATCCTGCTCAACGAGAAGAGCGTCAAGGACGAGTTCGCCCTGACCGAGGCGGGGATGAAGGCGTACAAGTTCGACGTGAAACTCGTCAAGGGCGAGAACAAGCTGCACGTCGAGTTCTTGAACGACACGTACAAGGAAAACGAGTACGACCTGAACCTGTACCTGCACTCGGTCAAGTTCGAGAAGAAGTCGAAGTAACACCCCCCCCCGCGGGCCGGCGTACCCGACCGGGTGCGCCGGCCCGGTTTCACTTCGCCAGATCGACGCAGATCAATTCCTTGTCGTTGCGGACGTACATTTTCTTGTCCGCGAACGCCGGCATGCACCAGACGACCTTGCGGCCGTAGGCCGTGCTCGTCGGGGCGATCAACTTCGTCCGGTCGATCTCCTTGTACCCGTCCTTGCCGATGGTGGCGAGGACCAGTTCGCCCAGCTCGTTGAACAGCCAGACGCGGTCGGCCTGGCGGACCAGGAAAGCCGTCCCGCCTTTGAACTTCTTGCCCTCGGCGAGCGGGGCGTCGCTCTCCCACAGCCGCTTGCCGCTGGGGATTTCCACGGCGTACAACTTGCCGTCCGAATCCACGCCGTAGATCAGGCCGTCCTGCACGTAGGGCTGGACGTTCAACGGCGACAGGTAGTGCTTCAACTTGTTCAGCGCGACGACTTCGACGCCCGGCTTGTCGGCCGTCAGTTTGAGGAGCAGGTTCTTGTTGTTGTAACCGCCGACGAACAGGTACTCGCCGACGACGAGCGGGGTCATGATGATCGACCCGCCGTCGGCCGTGTACGGGGTCGTCCAGAGGCGCTTGCCGGTCTCGGGGTCCACGGCCTTGATGGCGGTCGGGCCGCACAGGATGAGTTGCCTCACCCCGGCCGCTTCGAGGATCGTCGGCGGGCTGTAGCCCTGTTCCTCGGACGACTCGGTCTTCCAGAGTTCCTTGCCCGTCGTCTTGTCCAGGGCGACCAGGTGCGACCCGGGGCCGCCGGCGAGGGTGAGCAGCTTCTGGCCGTCGATGAGCGGGTGCCCGGCGTACCCCCACAGCGCCGCCTTGGTGCCGTAGGTCTTGCGCAGGTCGAGCTGCCATTTGATGTCGCCGGTCGCGGTGTCGCAGGCGAGCAGGTTGCCCTCGGCCCCCAGGAAGTAGACGAGCTTGCCGTCCACGATCGGGGTGCACCGCGGCCCGGTCGGGTACGAGATCGTGTACCGGACCGGGTACTTGTGCTCCCACTTCCGCTCGCCGGTCTTCTGGTCGAGGGCGAACACGGTCTCCTCGCCGTCGGCCTCCTTGCGCTCGAAGTTGCCTTCGCCGAGGTTCACGGCCGACTTGTACTCACTGCAAAAGACCAGCCCGCCGGCCACGGCCGGGCCGGCGTACCCGCCGGTCACGGGGGCGCGCCACAGGACCTTGGGGCCGCCCTCGGGGAACTTGTCCAGCAGCCCGGCCTCGCGCCAGACGTTGTCGCGCTTCGGCCCCATCCACTGCGGCCAGTCGTCGGCGTGGGCGACGGCCGGCGCGAGAACGAGCGCCGCCAGAATACGGAGTGTCGCGGTCATCGGTGATCCTCCTGAGACGGGCCACCGGCACGCGCCGGCGGGCGAGGGCTGTTGTAGGATATTCGCCATGCCCCTCGACGGCCGCCACCACGAAACGGGCCGACCGATCCGCGTGACCGTCAGCGGCGGCACCATCGTCGCCGTCGTGCCGGTCCCGGACCGGGCCGGCCTGCCGACGCTCGCCCCGGGGTTCTTCGACCCGCAGATCAACGGCGCGCTCGGCGTCAGTTTCAACGCGCCGACGCTGACCGCCGACGGGGTCCGCGCGGTCGTGGCGGTGTGCCGGGCGCACGGCATCGCCGCGTTCGTGCCGACGCTCGTGACCGGCCCGTTCGCCGCGCTCCGGCACGGCTTCGCCACGCTGGCGGGCCTGACCGAGTTGGCCGACGTGCTGCCGGTGTTCCACCTCGAAGGCCCGTACATTTCTCCCGCCGACGGGCCGCGCGGGGCGCACCCGCGGGAGCACGTCCGCCCGCCGGACGCCGCCGAGTTCGACCGCTGGCAGGACGCCGCCGCCGGCCGCATCCGGCTGGTCACGCTCGCGCCGGAACTGCCGGGGGCGCTCGCGTTCATCGAGCACTTGCGCAAGGGCAACGTCGTCGTCGCCGTCGGGCACACGGCGGCGACCCCGGGGCAACTCCGGGACGCCGCGAGTGCCGGGGCGACGGTCAGCACGCACCTCGGCAACGGGTGCGCGGCCACGATGCCGCGGCACGACAACGTCTTGTGGGAGCAACTCGCCGACGACCGCCTGACGGCCGGGTTCATCCCCGACGGCGACCACCTGCCGGCAAGCCTCGTGACGTGCCTCCTGCGCGTCAAGACCCCGGCGCGGCTGTTCGCGACCTGCGACGCGAGTTCGCTCGCCGGGCTGCCGCCGGGCCGGTACGCCCAGTGGGGTGACGAGTTTGAAGTCACCCCGACGGGCAAGGTCGTCGTCCCCGGCACGCCGTACCTCGCCGGCTCCGGGCACTTCACCGACCATTGCTTTGAAATGTTGATGAACCGCCACGGCGTGGGCCTCGCCGACGCCCTGGCGATGACGACCCGCACCGCCCGCGTCGTCCTCGGCCTGCCGGTGCCGACGCTGGAAGTCGGCCAGCCGGCGGCGCTGATCGCCGTGACCGAGACGCCCGACGGCTGGCGCGTGGTGTCGAACTCCCGTCGCTAACTTCAGACCTCCAATCGCTTACGCTCTTGGCACGCCGGGGACTTCGGTGCCGCGGTAGTAGACTCGTCGCTGGCCGTGGTCGTCGCTTAGCAATAACTCGTGCGGGTCGCCGTCGGCGTCGGGCAACGGGACGGCCACGAAGTCGGCCGACTTACCGGCGTCGAGGCTGCCGCACTCGGTGGCGAAGCCGAGGGCGGCCGCGCCGTTCAGCGTCGCCATCCGGAGCAATTGCGGCCCGGGCACGTCGGGGTGGGTGCGGCGGAGCAGGCGGATTTCGGCCAGCACGTCGAGGTCGGGGTTCGACGCCAGGCTGTCCGTGCCGACGGCGACCCGCACCCCCGCGGCGGCGAACGTCGGCCACGGGTGGGGCGGGTGCCCGAAGGCGGCGTGCGTCCGCGGGCAGACGACCAGCGTCATCGTCGGCGTGAAGTGCTTCCGGTGTTCGGTCGCGTTGAGGTAGTTGCCGTGGACGACGAGGCTGAGGGGGGCGTGTCCCATCAGGCCAATCAGCGGGCCGACCGTGGGGAATGTGCACGCGTTGGCCCACGCGCCGAGCGACTCCAAGAACTCCCGGATCGGCCCCGCCTTGGTGGCCAGGAAATCGGCTTCGCCCGGCGACTCCGCGATGTGGCTCGCCGCCGGCCGAGGCGGCACGCCGAACTGCCCGCTCGACACCATAAAGTAGAGCAAGGATTTCGCGGAGTAGGGCGCGTGGGGGCTGACACCCCGCCGGACAGTTGGGCTGTCAACCGTCTCGTTGCACCATTGCGTGTACCGATGGAACGACGCCATCGACCGCTCCATTTTCAGCCCGATCACTTCGTGGAACACCACCGCACGCACCGGCGCGTCGGCCACGAGGTCGAAGCTCGCGCCGTCGGTCGAGATGTCGCCCAGGAGCGTCGTGCCGTAGCGTAGCGACTCCGCCAGGCCGGCGCGCACGGCGTCGGCGACGGGGACGGCGTTGGTGCGGCGGAAGGCGATGACGGCGCGGAGCCAGTCGGTGAACTGGGCGGCCGTCGTCGGCGGGACGGCCCCGCGCGCGGCGCTCAGGTCGAGGTGCGTGTGCGCGTTCACCAGGCCGGGGATCAGCGCGGCGTTGCCGAAGTCGGTGTCGGCCGTGCGCTCGCCGTGCGGCAAGACGGCGGTGATGCGGTCGCCCTCGACGGTGACCGTGCCGCAAGTCAGCGGCGGGCCGCTGACGGGGAAGACGTACCGGGCGGTGAACGTCGGCATCGTCACATCCCCGAGACTTCCTCGATCTTGCCGGCCCGCCACGCCCGGTCGAGG
>JAYTSV010000046.1:0-2514 GCA_043745465.1 Fimbriiglobus sp. | reverse complement strand
GACCAACGCCGCGGCGTTCCTGCTGCACGAGTTCGAGAGCAAGACGGCGTTCACCCTGCCGGTGTCCCTCGGCAGCGACGACACGCTGACCGTGTACTTCAACGGCGAGCGGCTGCTGCACGGGAATTATTCGCGGGCCGCGGTCCCGGACTCGGACCGCGTCGAGTTGAAGGTCAAGGCGGGCACGAACCGACTCGTCCTGAAAATCGGCCAGTACGCGTTCGACTGGGGGGTGTACGTCGCGCCGGAGGTGCCGGGTGTGTTCGACGCGGCGGTGCGGAAGCGGATCGACCGCGACTTCCCGCCCGAAGGGCGGACGACGGTCGCCGCGGCGGACGGCGCGACCGAGGCGAAAGCCTATGCCATCGACACGTTCACCCCGCCGGAGAACTGCGTCCTCGAAGTCGGCGGCCTGGCCTTCCGGCCGGACGGCAAACTGTTCGCGTGTACCCGCCGCGGCGAGGTCTGGGTGATCGACACCCCCACCAACCCGGCGCAGGCCAAGTTTACCCGGTTCGCCGCCGGGCTGCACGAGGCGCTCGGCCTGCATGTGCTCGACGACCGCACGCTCCTCGTCGCCCAGCGGCCCGAGTTGACGCGATTGACCGACACCGATGGCGACGGCGTGGCCGACCGGTTCGCGACCGTGTGCGACAAGTGGGGCGTCAGCGGCGACTACCACGAGTACGCCTTCGGCCCCGCCGTGGACAAGGACGGCAACGCCTTCCTGACGCTCAACGTCGGCTTCGGCGGCGGGCACCAGGCCAAGGCGGCGTACCGCGGCTGGTGCGTCAAGGTGACCCCGACCGGCGAGATGGAGCCGTGGGCCTACGGCGTCCGGTCGCCCAACGGCATCACATTCAGCCCCGACGGCGACCTGTTTTACGCAGACAATCAGGGCGAATGGGTCGCCAGCAACAAGCTGTGCCACCTCCAGCGCGGCAAGTTCTACGGCCACCAAGCGGGGCTGAAATGGGTCAAGGACTCGCCGTTCGCCGGGCTGGTCAAAGAGACCGTCGCGTCCGGGATGCAGTACGACGGCACCAACCCCAAGAACCCCACGGCGGCGAAGGTCTTCCCGGCCGTCGATCCGCCCGCCATCTGGTTCCCCTACGGCCGCATGGGCCAGTCCGTCAGCGAGCCGAAGTGGGACACGACGGCCGGGAAGTTCGGCCCGTTCGCCGGCCAGTGCTTCGTCGGCGACCAGACCCGGTCGATGGTCATGCGGGTCGCGCTGGAGAAGGTCAACGGCGTCTTCCAGGGGGCGTGCTTCCCGTTCCGCAGCGGCCTGCAGTGCGGCGTCAACCGCCTGGCCTTCGGCCCGGACGGCAGCCTGTACGTCGGCCAAACCAACCGCGGCTGGGGCAGCACCGGGGGCAAGCCCTACGGTCTGGAGCGCATCCGCTTCACCGGCCACATCCCCGCCGAAATCCACACCATCAAGGTCACCCCCGACGGCTTCGCGCTGACCTTCACGCAACCCCTCGACCCCGCCACCGTGGCCAAGCCCGACAGCCTCAGCGTCAAGTCCTACACCTACGTCTACACGAGCAACTACGGCGCGCCCGAGGCCAACCAACAGGCCGAAGTGGTGACCGCCCACAAGCTCAGCGCGGACGGCAAAACCCTGACCGTGACGGCCCCCAATCGAGCGAAGGGCCGCGTCTACGAGTTCCGCCTCGACGGCGTGAAAACGACGACCGGCGAGCCGATCCTGCACCCCGAGGCGTACTACACCCTGAACGAGTTGCCGAAGTGACCGGCGACCCCGCGACGCCCGACTTCGCCGACCCGTTGGACCCGGTCCACGTCCGCTTCATGAACCTCGCACTCGAACAAGCCGAGGCGGCGGCGGCCGCGGACGAGGTGCCGGTCGGGGCCGTGATCGTGTCGCTGGAGAGCGGGCAGGTCCTCGCGGCGGCGGGCAACTGGCGCGAGCGGCGGCAAGACCCCACGGCCCACGCCGAGATGGTCGCCGTCGCGCAAGCCGCCTGCGTTCTCGGCTCGTGGCGGCTCGATAAGTGCGTCTTGTACGTGACCCTGGAGCCGTGCCCGATGTGCGCCGGGGCCATCGTTCAGGCCCGCATCCCGGTCGTCGTTTACGGCGCGGCCGACGGCAAGGCCGGGGCGTGCCACTCGCTTTACTCGATCACCAACGACCCGCGGCTGAACCACCGCTGCCGGGTCATCGCCGGCGTCGAGGCGGCACGGTGCGGCGCGATCCTGACCCGCTTCTTCGCCGCCAAGCGGGCGCTCGGCAAGAAGTGACAGCGCCCGCTTGGCGGCTCCGCCGCAGGCGACTCGGGTTAGCCCGACGCGCTAGCGAGGAACGCAAAGGTCGTTGGGAATGTTTGGGGCCGGTGACCGCACGGCCGACGACTCCGATACCGTCAACGACCTGTGCGTCCCTCGCTCGCGCGTCGGGTTAACCCGGCAGTGCTTTGCCCCGCGCGGTTAGCAGCCGCTTCAGGCTGTCGGCGTTCAGGCTCGGCTCGTCCACGAGGAGGCTGGCCA
>JAYTSV010000045.1:0-9367 GCA_043745465.1 Fimbriiglobus sp. | reverse complement strand
GGACTTTTGCTCATTCACACGCCCCTTAAACGACCGCGATCCAAACCCCCAACAAGGGAGTTCTACCCGCGGTCCGGTTTCCGGGGTCCACTATACACGGTCACCGCGGAGCACCTGATCTTGACCGCCCGGCGGGTCGCCCGACTCACGCCCGACGGCGGCTGGAGCGGCGTCCCGGCCGACCGCGTCGAGCGCGCCCGCCAACTCCGCAAGGAGGCTTCGCCGCCCGAGCGCGTGCTGTGGGGGCGGCTCCGCGGGGGTCAACTGGGGGTCAAGTTCCGCCGCCAACACCAACTCGGCCGCTACATCGCCGACTTCTACTGCCGCGACGCGGGCCTCGTCGTCGAGGTCGATGGCGAGACCCACTACACCCCCGACGGACTGGCCCACGACCGGCAGCGCGACGAGTGGATGGCGGGGTTGGGCCTGACGGTGCGCCGCTTCTCGGCCGGCGAGGTCGGGGCGAACCTCGACGGCGTTGTCGAAGCGATCTGGGCCGAGTCGCGGCAAGGCGTCCTGCCGGACGACCCGACGAGGCAGTGGGTTCGGGCAGACCAACTCCGAGTCGGGGACGCGGTGTTCGCGGGCGTGGACCAGCGCCCCGCGGCCGTCGTCTCGGTCGAGCCGTGCGACGCCGACGAGACCGTGTACGACCTCGAAGTCGAGGGGGCGCACTCGTTCGTCACGCAGACGTGTACGGTCCACAACTGCGGCAGCGGCACGACGGCCTACGTGGCGGAGCAGTGGGGCCGGCGGTGGATCACCATCGACACCAGCCGCGTCGCCCTGGCGCTCGCCCGCACCCGGCTCATGGCCGCCCGCTTCCCCTACTACCTGCTCGCCGACAGCGCCGCCGGCCGCAAGAAACTCGCCGACCTGGGCCGACCCGCCGCCGAGACCCCCGGCACCGTGCCCGACGTGTCCCGCGGGTTCGTCTACAAGACGGTGCCGCACGTCACGCTGAAGAGCATCGCCAACAACCCGGACATCCGCGAGGGGATGACCCGTGCGGAGATCGACGCCGCGATTGCGAAGCACGCCGAGAGCGAAACCCTGTACGACCAGCCGTACCCGGACGCCGCCATCGTGCGCGTCTGCGGGCCGTTCACCGTCGAGAGCCTGTCGCCCCACCGCGAAGTGCCCGGCGACCCCAGCCTCGACACGGACGCCGCGCCGCCGCCGCTCGACGCCGGCAATTACCTGCAAACGATCCTCGACAACTTGCGCGAGGCTGGCGTGAAGGGGAGCGACAAGCGCGACCGCATCGGCTTCGCCCGGCTCGACCCGTTCCCCGGCCGGTACGTCATGGCCGAGGGCACGACCGTCGCCGGCCTGGGCGTGCGGGTGAGCGTCGGCCCGGACCTCGGCACGGTCGGCACCCAGTGGATTCAGCAGGCGGCCCTCGAAGCGATCCAGGGCACCCAGATCGACCTCTTGCTGGTCTGTGCGTTCTCGTTCGAGGCGAGCGTCCACGAGGCGACGGCCGAGCTGTCGAAGGAGTTGCGGTACGGCAAGTTGCGGGTGCTGCCGATCCGCATCAACCCGGACCTGGCGATGTTCGGCGACGCGACCGGCCGGGAACTCCTCAAGAAGACCGGCAGCGCCAACCTGTTCACCGTCTTCGGCGAGCCGGACCTGAAAGTGACGCCGACGGCCGACGGCCGGTTCACGGTGACGATCCTGGGCCTGGACGTGTTCGACCCGAGCACCGGCGAGGTGCGGGAGAGCAGCACCGCGGACATCGCCTGCTGGTTCCTCGACACCGACTACGACGGGCAGAGTTTCTTCGTCCGGCAGGCGTACTTCTGCGGCGCGACCGACCCGTACGAGAAGCTCAAGAAGGCTCTTCGGGCGGAGATCGACGAGGCCGAGTGGGCGAAGCTGACCGGCACGACGAGCCTGCCGTTCGCCGCCCCGTCGGGCCGGCGGGTGGCGATCAAAGTCATCAACCACTTCGGCGACGAGATTCTCAAGGTGATCCCCCTGCCGGGGGCGTGACGGCCCGCGGGGCGCAGCCGGGGCTGTCCACGATTCGTGGGGAATTTCAAAGGGTGATCGTCGTCTTGCCGGGCGTCTCAGCCGGTGGTGGTCCCGCCGTTTTGGCCCCGGACTCGGAGTTCGTCGCGTGCGGGTCGGGGGTTAAGCTCGTCGCAGTGGATTATTCCGGGGCGGTCGCCACACCCACTTTCAGATCGGCCTCCGGCGGCTTGATCGGTTTCGAGCGAAGGGCCTCGACTTTCGCCTTCGTGACGAAGAACACCTCGGCAGAAACTCGTCGCGTTCGTCGAGCGAGGGGAACTGGGAGTTGGGTCGCCGGTGCGAACGTGCTACACTTGAAGCGGTAACTGCCGAACAGTGGGGCGAAAATCCGCACAACAACGCTGGCCCCCTCACCCGACCGGAGACCTGCCGTGTTCGCTCTCCACGCCCTCGCCGTCCTCGCGGTGTTGTCCGCCGCCCCTGCCGCCGACCCGCCGCTGGTGCCCAAAGACGTGCGGCAAGTGGCCCTGCCACTCCTCGCGGCCCCGCCCGGCCAACGCGGCCAAGTGGTGGCGGCCCTGAGCGACGACGGCAAGACCCTGCTGGTGTGCGGGCAGGGCACGTCCGACAACGTGGGGCCGACCAATACACCGCCGGCCAAGCTGGTGCTGGTGGACCTGGACGCCGGCAAGGTGACGGCCGAACGGGTGCTGCCGGTCCAATTGGGGCCGGTGGCCATCGACGCCCACCACGCCTACATCGGGCTCTCACACTCGGGGGAAGGCCTACTGGTCCTCGACCGCCAGACCCTGGCCGACAAGCGGCGGGTGGCCACCCGCGGGGTGAGCGTTCTAACCGCCCACCCGGGCGGCTTACTGGAGGTGGTGCAGAGCGGGGTGGGCACGCTGGTGCTCGCCGCCCCGGACCTGGGGGTGGTCGGCCCGCTGCCCGGGGTGTTCCCCCAGCCCCAGGACCGGCCCGTCTGGGTAAGGGGGCGGTGGTGGGACCGCGGCGTCCTGACCGACGGCCGGCTGGAGAAGCCGCTGCTGGTGTCCGCCCCGTCTGGATTCTTGACGGCTGACTGGGGGGGCGACCTCCGCGGTGGGACGTATCCTCAGCCGGCCCGGGTGGCCGTCCGGTTCGGCACCCCCGCCGAGCTCGCCGTCCCGTTGTCGAAACTGGAGTTCGGCCGCTGGGGGATGCGGGTGAACGAGTATGGCGTGCTGGAAGTTAGCGGCGACCGGGCGATCGGCGTGTTCCAGGCGGTCCTGGACGGGCCGCACGACCGGTCGTTTACCAGGACCGTCCGGCTGTTGGCGACCCGCCCGCTGGCGGTGGTCGGCGAGACGGTCGGCCGCTGGCGGGCGGACAACCCGTGGCCGCGGGTGTACCGGACCGAGCTGAGCTTCCACGACCTGACCACCGGGGTGCAGGTGGGCCGGATCGCCCTGCCGGGCGAGAAGCAGGCGGAGGACGGAGCGGCCGCCAGTCGGCACGGGCAGGTAGTCCCGCTAGTGTTCGCCCGCCCAGACGATCAACTGGCGGTGATAGTCGGTTCGACCCTGTACCTGGTGCCGGCGGCGGCCGTCCCGGCCGGGGATGCCGTCGAACCCCTCCGGTGTCGTTACGAATCGGCGGTCACCGTCCTGTCCGGCCGCGACCCGGTGGCCATCCCGCTGCCGGCGGTGGCGGGCGGCCGGCCACCGCTGCTTTACTCCTTCGTCGGCCCCGCCCCCGACCTCGAGTTGGACCCGGCGACCGGCCGGCTTCGGGCGACCGCCCCGGCCCGCCTGACCGACCGGCTGGCCGATCTGGTCGGACGGTCACTGGCCGAACCGATGTCGCATGCCGCCCGCGCGGTCCCCCGTGACGCCAAGCTGCCGATCGGGGCCACCGCCGCCGGTCAGGTGGACCTCTACCTTGGCCAGACGGCCGCCCGGTACGAACAGCTCACCGGCCGCAAGCCGGCCGGCGTGCCGGTGTGGGTGCCGGTGAGCGTGCTGGTCCGGGACGCCGACCTGGCCACCGTCCGCATCGACACCGGCTACTTCGTGGACGTGCCGACCGCACCGGTGATGGCGGTGGCCGACGCCCTGTTCCGGGAGTATGTGCCCAACCGGTTCATTGCCCCACTGGCCGCCCCGAAGCCCGCCCCGCCGGCCGCAGACTTGGAAGTCCTGCAGGCGCGGGTGCGTGCGCTGGAAGCACGGCTGGATGAGCTGACTCGCAAGCTGGAGGCCGTGCTGCCGTCAACTAAGCCTAAAGACAAGTGACCCCGGGTGTCAGTCCAGCGGCGCGAACTCGCTGCCGTCCGGGGTGATGGCCGCCCAGCAGGTGTACGCCGACGTGGCCATCGACAGGGTCCCCACGCTGCCGTCGCCGAGCGCGACGACCATGCCACCGGGGTGTGCGGTGTGCGGAGAATCTGGTAGTGGTCTGACAGTGTGGTGATCGCTCGCTACGGCCTGGAATCGAAGGCTTTCTGCAACCCTCGACACACTGATCGGCCACCACCCAATATCTTAAAGGCATCGGGAATTTTAGACTGATTCGACGGTACTCACGAAAGAGCGGCTCGCGATGGCAAAACAAGTCCCGGAGCCGGGTGGCGTGGGCAAGAAGCGTCCGGAATTCTTGGGCCGGGTCGTCCACTACCCCCTGAAGACGACGGCCGCTGCGGCCGGCGTCGAAAACCCGCACCAGGTCTGGTACCCCAGGGACCAGGCGGATGTCGCCACGGCTGTCGTTCGCTCGCAGAACGTGAAGACGTTCGTCCGCAGCGGGACGCAGGCTACCGCGACGGACGCGGTCGATGCCACCGGCGGCGTCGTCATCAACCTCGCGGCGCTCCGGGGCGTCTCCGGAGCGAACGGCGTCGTGACCGCCGAGGCCGCGGCGACCGTCGGGGCGGTCGCGCTGCAACTGGCGGCGGACGGCTTGGTGCTGCCGCTCGTCGATAACCCGCGCCAGAGCATCGCGTCCAGCGTCCTGCACGGCGGCCCGTCGTGCCTGGCGCGCACCCTCGGCCCGCTCTCCGACTACGTCACGAAGGTCAAGGCGGTCACCCCGACCGGACGTCCGACAGCCCACGCCGGCAAGTCCGCCGTCGAGAAGGCGCGGGAAGGTAAGTCCGTCGTCACCGAGTTCGCCTTCAAGGGCAAGTCGCCCAAGGGCTTGTGGATGGAGCGGAGGGCGTTCCCGTACCCGGGGAAGGAGGAGTTCGCGGCGCTGCTCGAAGCCCTCTTCCTCGGCGAGCCGGTCCCGGCGAAGTGCGACCTCGTCGTCGATGCCTTCTCCGCCCGGCGCGACATCCCGGTGGTCCGCGTCACGGTCGCCGGTGCCACGGCGAAGTCGAAAGCGGCCCTGATGAAGCTCGTCCAGAAGGCCCTCGCCGGCCTGCCCGCCGACCTCGCGGCGGAGGTCGCCGCCGAGAGTTCCGCCGGCCCCGAAGTGACGCCGGCCCTCGTGGCCGGGGGGTTCAGCATCCCCCCGGACCTGGAGATCGAGACGCGCAAGGTCGGCCGGGTCGTCGCGCGGGACGCGGGCGCGGACCTGCGGGGGTTTTTACGCGGCGTGGCCGAGGACGTCGATCGCGGGCTGGCCTTCCGAGCCGACCAGAGGGGCAAGCTCGACGGGGGGCTTGGCCTGTTCACGCGCCTCCAGTTGAACCGCGAGGACCAGTTCGAGTTGAGCGGCCTCCTGTACATGCCCCGGCCCGTCAAGCCCGCGGCCCCCGCCCGCCTCGACGCGGCCTTTGCGGCGGCCCCCGCGCCCGGCCCGCCCGCGCCCCCCACCAGTTTCGCCTCGGCCAGTCTGGTGACGCGCGCGGAGACGCCGCTGCACGCGGAGTTCGCGTTCTTCCCCCCCGCCGTGCCGGTCATCCCGAACTTCCGCGGCGACTGCTTCTTGCCCGACGACGTGACGTACCGGCGGCGGGCGAACCAGTACGCCACGTCGTCGTACCCGGCCGCCGCCACGACCCCGGCCGTCATCGCCTACCCCCTCGACGTGGCCGACGTCCAGGCGACCCTCGCCTACGCCCTCGCCAACCAGAAGCGCGTCGTGACGCGCAGCGGCGGCCACCAGTACTCCGGCCAGTCGTCGGGTGATGCCACGACCGTCGTCCTCGCCATGGACCAATTCGACCACCTGCTCGATGTCTCCGACGCTACTATCGACGTCGGCCCGGCCGTCCGCCTCACTACGCTGGCGGCCGAGTTGATGGCCCGGCGGATCACGGTCCCGCACGGCGAGTGCCCGTTCGTCTGCGTCGGGGGCCACGCCCAGACCGGGGGCTACGGCCACCTCCTGCGCGGCTTCGGGCTGCTGCTCGACCACGTGACGCAGTTCACGATCGTTCTGGCCGACGGCTCCGTCCGCACCGTCACCCGCCCGGCGGCCGAACCCGTGACCCCGGACGATCGCCTCTTTTGGGGCGTCCTGGGCGGCAACGCCGGTTCGTTCGGTGTCGTGGTCAACTACCGGCTCGCGTGCGTCAAGGACCTCCACCACCCCCAGTCTTACGGCTACTCCGCGAAGCGCAGGTTCAAAGCGTCCCTCTTCAAGGGCCTCCTGAAGGAAGCGCAGCAGTGGACCCAGGGAGTCGTGGCCGGGACGCTCGACCCCGACCTCGACTTCATGATGACCGTCGAGTCGCGCTCCCTGTGGATCTTGCCCCCGCTGCTCCTCGTCGAGCTGGTCCACTCGAACCTCGGCGGGTCGGCCCAAGTCTTCGACCCGGTCCAGGTGTTCAGCCCCGTCACCCAGGCGGCCGACGCCGGGACCGCGCAGTGGGAGCGACTACTGACCCGCGACGGCCAGCAGGACCTCTCGGTCCTGTCCGACTCGTTCGTGCGGCGCTGGCCGGCGACGACGGCCGACGGGCGCGAGTTCGACTACCCCTACAAGAAGCGCATCAACTGCACGGCGGGCGCGCTCACGGACGAGTTCATCGCCGGCTGCGTCGCCCTGGTGAACAGGATCGTCACGCAGACCGACAGCGTGCGCCTCGTCTTCCAGATGCTGATCGGCGGCGGGAACTACCGCAAGTCGGCGCAGCGTGCATCGACTTCGATCCCCCGGCGCGACTTCGTCTTCTGCTTCGCGTTCGACCTCTTCCACGACGACAACGACGAGGCCAAGGCCGAGGCCGAAGCGCTCCAGGGCGAGATGCAAACGCTGATCGACGCCCACTTCAACGGACCCCAGGAGCAGCGGCTGTTCTGGGGCACCTTCGGTGACACGGACATGACCAATCCGGTGGTCCAGAAATACTACTACGACGACGCGGGCCGGTACCTCACACTCCGACAGTTGAAGGCGACCGTAGATCCCCACGACGTGTTCCATACCCTGCTGACTGTCAAGCCGTAGCATTGACGTCCTTTGCGCACTCGGGGGGGGGGCGCTGGTCGTGTAGTCGTCGCATGACACCGCCCCCAGGTGCGGCCGCGTCGCCTGCGCCGAACTCCCGCCCGGCGTCTCGTCCGGGTACGGCCCCAGCGTCCAGGCCACGGCCGCGCTGTTGACCGGGGCGTACCGCGTCGGCAAGCGCGGCGTCGCCCGCTTGATGGGCGACCTGTTCGGCGTGCCCATCAGCCCGGCCGGCGTGTGCGCGTCCCTGCGGGGAATCGAGGCGGGCTTGTACACCTTCGCCACGACCGCCGGCGTGGAGCCGACGAACAACGCCGCCGTGCGGGCGGTGCGTCACGCCGTGTGCTGGCGGAAGACGAGCGGCGGCACCGACGGCGCGTCGAGCAGCGGGCTCGTCGAGCGGGTCCTGACCGTGGTGGCGAGCTGCCGCCAGCAGAACCGCGACGTGCTGGCCGTGCTGACCGAGGCCGTACTCGCCGCGCGGACCGGGGCCACCCCGCCATCCCACGTCCCCGCCGGGGCGTGAACGCTTATCCACCGATGACCCGTCCCTGCTCGACATCCACGGTCGAGTTCGAGCGCCAGGCCGTGAAGATGGTCACCGACCAGAAGTTGTCCGTCGCCGAGGCGGCTCGACGCCTCGATGTCGGCGAGAACCTCCTCCGCGAGTGGCGGAAAGCGTTCCTCGCACGTAGGGACGCGGCCTTCCCCGGACACGGGAACCTGCCGCCGGCCGAGGACGAACGGCGACGACTCCGGGCGGAGGTCGGGCGTCTGAAGGCCGATCGCGACCTCCTATAAAAAGCCGCCGCGTACTTCGCCAGCCCACCGAGTTGACGGTCCCGTTCATCGCGGACAACGCCGAGCCGAGGTGGGGCAACGCTACGGCAGCCCGCGGACGACCGCGGAGTCGCACCCGCGGGAGTCCAGTTGCTCGGCGAACACGGTGGCCGAAATCATGAAAATGCACGGCGTCCGGGCCAAAGCTCCGAAGGGTTTCGTGCGATCGACCGACTCGGAGCACGAGTTGGCCGCGGCCGAGAATCTTCCGGACCGGGACTTCGCGCCGGCGGGTCCGAACGCGTCGTGGTGTGCGGATATCACCTCCGTCGGGACTCGCGAGGGGTGGCTGGACCTGGCGGTCGTCGAGGACCTGTTCGGCCGGGTCCGCCTCCCGCGGGTGCCGACCGCGTCACACTTGTCGGTGTCAGCCGGGTCGAGAATTAGCGTAACCCGCAGTCGATAATGCGGGCCACAATCGTCACCCCGCCCGTACTCGCGCGTTCGGCGAACCAGGGCGTCAGCGACCGGAGTCCGCCCCGTCAGCCGGTGACGAGCTTGCGGCACGGCTCGCCCTCGTTGAGCGTCGGGCGCTCGGGCCGGCCCTTGTACTTGTAGATCAGGCCCATGTGGTCGAGGCCCATCAGGTGCAAAATACTCGCGTGCAGGTCGTGGACGTGTAACTTCTCCTCGACCGCCCGCAGGCCGACCTCGTCGGTCGCGCCGATCGCCTGGCCACCCTTGACGCCGCCGCCGGCCATCCACATCGTGAAGCCGGTGTTGTGGTGGTCGCGGCCCTTGGCCCCCTGGCTGGTCGGGGTCCGACCAAACTCGCCGCCCCAGACAACAAGCGTCTCCTCAAACAACCCGCGCGACTTGAGGTCTTTCAAGAGGGCGGCGATGGCCCGGTCGCTGTTCTTGGCGTGATTGCGGTGGTTGAGGATATCGCCGTGGTCGTCCCAGGGCTGGTCGTTGCCGTAGTAAACCTGGGTCATCCTCACCCCGCGCTCGGCGAGTCGTCGAGAGATCAGGCAGGCGTCGGCGAAATCGCCCGTGCCATAGAGGCCACGAGTGGCGACGGTTTCTTTGCTGAGGTCGAATGCCTCTTGCGCCTCAAACTGCATCCGAAAAGCCATTTCGAGCGAGGCGATCCGGGCTTCGAGCATCGGGTCGGCATTGCCCCGGGCCTCGCGATGCTTGACGTTCATCCGGTTGAGCAGGTCAAGCTGCTTGC
>JAYTSV010000044.1:0-2543 GCA_043745465.1 Fimbriiglobus sp. | reverse complement strand
CGCAGCGAGGTCAACGTCTACATCGACGAGTCCGGCGGCGTCCACGTCACCGGCGGGCCGCTGCAAACGCAGATCCGCCGCGTCGTCGTGTGACTTGGGGAACCTGGGAAACCTTGGCGGTTGTGAGGGTGAGTCAGTTTACGGCGACTCTGCCCGATCTTCCTCATGTTCGGCGTCCGGTCGTGCCGACTGTAACCCCTAGAGCAGTCCGTGCGCCTCACTCGGGTGCCGCAGTCTTGGGGGGATGCCATGCGTAAGAAGATTTTGGGGTCGATTGCGGCGTTCGCGGCGGGGGCGGCTTCGGCACTCGGCCAGGGCCCGGCGATGCCGCCGCCCATGCCGATCGGCCCCGGCGGCAGCGCCGGGATGCCCAGCGCGATGGAGGCGATGCCCAACGGCCCCGGCATGCCGGCCCAGGGCATGGGGATGGGCGGCCCCGGCATGGGCATGGGCGGGCCGGGGATGATGCCCGGCGGCTACGGCGACCCCAGCGGCGGGATGGGCGGGCCGCCCGGCGGCGGGATGCCCGGCTACCCGGCGGGCACGCACGGTCAGCAGTCGTGGACGCCGCCGTTCACCGACCCGCAGGGGATCAACGCGCGGCTCGCCCCCCGCGCCTTCGTCACCTTCGACTACCTCCTCGGCTTCGTGAAGTCGCAGAACGCCGCCTTCCCGTTCGTCACCACAAGCGCCCCGCTCGCCGGCGGCGTCTTGGGCAACACGAGCACTTACGTGCTGTACGCCCAGGGCGACCTCGGCGTCGGCTCACTGAACGGGGCCCGCATCACCGGCGGCCTCTGGAGCGACGAGGCCCGCCGCTACGGCTACTACATGAGCGGCTTCTTCACCGAGTTCAAGAGCCGCACCTTCGAGACCTCCTCGGACGCGACCGGCCAGCCGCTGTTGGCCCGGCCCTTCGTCAACGCCGCCACCGGCAACCCGGACGTGCTGCTGGTGTCGTTCCCGACGTACCTGTCGGGGAACGTCCGCGTCAGCAACGGCACGCAGGTCTACGGCATCGAGGGCGGCCCGATGGTCAACCTCTACCGCAGTTGCCCGGACGACATGACCCTCTGGAGCGTGAACCTGCTGACGGCCTTCCGCTACCTCGACATCCGCGAGGAGCTGCACATCGACCAGAGCAGCACCCTCGTGGGCAACTCGACGGCGGCCTTCGACGGCAAGCTCTACGGGGCCGGCGCGGTCATCGGCCTCAGCGACCGCTTCGACACCTACAACCGCTTCTACGGCGGGCAGATCGGCCTGAACACCGAGGTGCGGCTGAACCGCTTCTTCCTCAACGCCACCGGCAAGGTCGCGATCGGCGTGGTCAACCAGCGCATGGACATCAGCGGCATCAGCACGCTCTCGACCCCCGGCAGCCCGAACGTCTCGGTGATCCAGGCCGGCCTGTACGCCAACTCGACCAACAACGGCCGCTACAGCCAGGACAAGTTCGGCGTCGTGCCCGAGGTCGGCGTGAACCTCGGCTACAGCTTGCGGAGCTGGCTGACCGCGAGCGTCGGCTACAACTTCCTGTACCTGAACAGCGTGGTGCGGCCGAGCGAGCAGTACAGCACGACGATCAACCCGTCGGTGGTGCCGCTGAGCGCGGGCTACGGGGCGAACAACGGCGTGGTGACGCCGAACCCGGCCGGCAACACGACCGACTTCTTCTTCCAGAGCATCAACTTCACGATCGCCGTGCGGTACTAAAGCCGACACCGATCGGGGGGCGTGAGTCCCCCGAGAAGCCCTCACCCCCGAGACTTTGCCTCAAGCGTGGACTGCACGCCGAAGGGGAGTCTCGGGGGTGCGGCGAATTCCGGGGTGTGGGGTTTTCTCGGCGGACTAACGCCCCCCGCTCGCCTTGTCCGTGGGCAGTTTCTTGTACACCCCCAGGACGGCATACGCCCCCTCGGCCGCCCCGCAACGCAGGTCGCGCACGGTCAGCGTGTCCCCCTCGACCCGGTAGCGGAAGCAGTACGGCGCGCCGTCGGCGGCCAGCAGTTTCGCGCCCAGGCCGCGGTCCTCGGCGTCCGGCGAGGCGACGGCGGTGACGACGCCGAAGACCAGCCCGTCGCGGCCGAGGGCGTAGTCCGCCGCGACGGCCAGGGTGCCGCGGTTCGGCCCGGCCGCGTCGGCGTCGAGGCGGTCCTTGGCGAACCGCACCACGACGCGGCAGCCCTTCGTCTCGCGCACCCAGGCGGTGCCGTCGAGCGGGTTCGCCGCCACCGCGACGGCCGCCGTCCGGCCCGGTGCGCCGGCCTGGGCGAGGTCCGGGTCGAACGCCCCCGTCTGCAGGAACTTGACCACGTCCCCCGAGACGGCGTGGACCTGGGCCGGCGTCGGCGCGGCGACGACCGCGGGCATGACGATCGGGGCCGACGCCGGCGTCAGCGCGGCCAGGGCGAAGGCGAGCGGGGCGAGGGCGTGGCCCATGATGGCGGGACTCCGGCGGGGCGGGGGCAGGGGCGAGGGCCGGCGAGTTTGAAGGTTCCCGCGGTCGCCGGCAAGCCCAACCGCCGCGCCGGGCGGTAGAC